>DAHUYY010000238.1 GCA_027306845.1 Vulcanimicrobiota bacterium
CGTATACTCTCCCGACGCGACAAGGCGCGGCCCGCTCCCCGCAGAGGAGAGCACCGCTGCCGCTGCTCCATCACCGAAGAGCGCCGTAGCAACGATATTGCTCTTCGTCAACTCGTTGCGGCGAAACCAGAGCGTGCAGCACTCGACCGCGACGAAGAGAACGTTGGCGAAGGAGCCGGAGCGCACGAGATCGGCTGCGCGGGCGAGACCGAGCGCACCACCGACGCAGCCGAGGCCGACGATCGGCAGCCGTGCCGTCTCGCGCCCGAACGGCAAGCGCTCCATCAACAATGCGTCGAGCGAGGGCGTCGCAAGGCCGGTGGTCGAGACGCTAACGATCGCGTCGATTTTATCCGGGGCGATCCGAGCGCGCTCGAGCGCGCGAATCGCCGCCTCTTCAACGAGCGCGAGTGCGCATTCGCGGTAGATGGCGTTGCGATCTGCCCAACGATGCTCGTCGTAGTACCACTCGATAGGAATGCAGGAGTAGCGGCGCTCGATTCCCGTGTTTGCAAAGACGGGAAGCAGGCGCGCGACCATCGACGAGTCGCCGAACTGCGCGCGCACTCGCCGTTCGACATCGGGCTGCTCGAGTTGATGCGGAGGGAGCGCAGTCGCGACAGCTTCGAGATGAACGGGAATCACTTGACGTCAGTCTTCTAGTGACGAATCGTCACGATAAGCCGTAATCCAAAGGGATCGGCGAAATAACGATTGGTCGGCAAGGGGCCGTAGACCGGATTGCCACGATTCGTGCCGACGATACCGCGATATGGAACGCCGGCGCCGATAAGGCTGTAACGGCCGGCGATTGCATTCGTAAGATTCGTCGCCGCAAGCGTAAGATCGACGCCGTCGGGCATCGTTCGCCCGAATGCTGCGTCGAGCATCGCAAACGGAGACTGGTTATATGCATTATTCGTGCCTTGCGCGTACCCATCGATTACCGCATGCCATCCATTGCGCGCCCAATCGATTCCGAGCGATCCGCTCTGCTGGGGAATATTGAGAAATTGTTGGTTCGCTACCAAGCTGCCTCCGGATGTCGGATTGCTCACCGTAGCGGGAAGCGGCCCCGGGTAGGCGATATTTAGCCCGTAGCGCGCGACGAGATCGAAATCGCCGAGACGACGATGCATCCGAATCTCTGCGCCTTGATAGACGACGTTGCCGACGTTGATCGGATAGGAGGTGAGCGGAGGTACGCTCGCCGGGCAACTCGCTCCGAGCGGATAATAGGTTTCGATCGGGTCGCGCAGGTTGGTGCGGTAGAGCGCTACGTCGTAGCTGTTCCCGGGGGCACCCACATGCGAATAGCCGAGCTCGTATTCGGTTGCATGCTCGGGTTGCTCCGAGGGATTACCCTGTCCGGTAGCAACGCAATTGGAGTCGATCGGCAGATCGGCGATGGGGAAAAGATACCGTTCGATCAACAACGGTGCGCGAAAGCCGGTCCCGACGGCGGCACGAACGGCATTATGCGGTCCGAGATTCAGCGATGCGCCGATGCGCCCGTCGAGACTCGAGCCAAAACTTGAATAGTGGGTCAAGAAGATTCCGCCCTGCAAGCGCAAGCGCGCACTGAGCCGATCGCTCTCGCGAACGAAACCGGAGAGGATCTGCTGCTGTAAGGTGCCCGTCACCCCCGTCGCCCGAAATGATTCGCCGCTTGCGTAGCCGCCGATCGCGAAATCGCTGCGGTTTCGAGGGAGCTCCCAACTCAAATCGAGCGTCGAGCGACGGTCGTAGTGGGTGAGATCGTAGGGGGATATTCCGCCGCCCTGCAATGCGAGGTCGTTATCGGAGGTGCTCCCGTCGACGAGCAGCGAGCCTTTGCCGAGCGCCGTGCGAGCGCGAAGATCGTAGGCACGAATGTGCTGGGCGATGTTCGAACTTCCCGGTCCGGTAAAAAAAGCTCCCGGCCCTTGCTGCGTCGCGACCGCCGGAGCGTTGTCGGCCGCGCTCATGTCACGCGTATCGGCCATCGTGAAGAGGCGGAAGGCGACGTCGCTCTCCGGGTTTATAGAGTAGCGCAGGTTCACTAAACCCGAGCGTTCGAGAATATTGGATCCTATCTGTTGCGCCTGCGCCCCGAGACACGGTTGCGGCTGCGTGGAAACGTAACCGCCGGTGCAAAGCGTGACGTTTTGATTTGCGGTTCCAATCTCGCTCTGCGTGTCGAGCGCGGCAGCATAGCCGAACTTCCCATGCGTTCCGGTCGTGTTGTACCACGCCTCATTTCTTCCGAACGAGCCGGTCGAGAGCGAGAACGCTTCGTGCGGGGCACGCGTAGGATGAAGGGAGATGAGATTGACGGCCCCGCCGATCGTATTGCTGCCCTCGCGGCTAAAGGGGCCGAGCCCCTCGCTGATTTCGACGTTTGAAAACGCAGCGATCGGAAAACGCGAGAGGTCGACATCGCCGGTATTGCCGTCGTTGAGGAGTTGTCCGTCGAGCGTAACGAGGGTCTCCGATGGATCGGGGCCGCGAAGGGCTACGGTCGCGTACGCCGTCGACGAGCCTCCATTCGGCCGCGCAATCGTAATCGAGGGGATACTCTCGAGTGCGCCGATGACGTGAGAGATTCCCGCGCGCTCCATCTCGGCGCGCGAGATCGAGATATGCGGCGTCGCCGTACGAACCGGCCGATTCGCTCCATTGACGCGAACGGTGGCGATCACGTGGAGTTGCGACGAATCGAGCGGTTGGAGCGCGACCTCGATGCGATCTTCGTGACGGACCGATATTGGGCCGATGCGAGCGCCGGCAAAACCGCGACGGGCGATATCGATG
>DAHUYY010000239.1 GCA_027306845.1 Vulcanimicrobiota bacterium
AGCGGCTTCCTCGCTCGCTACACCACGCGTACGCGCTCGCGCATGAAGCACCACAATCTGACTGCTTCCACGGTGATGCGATGTTCGACCGGACGCAACGCGGTAGCGAGTTCGCTCTCGCTCCGTCCCTCGCAGGCGAGCGGGCGACGGACGAGCACTTCGCCTCGGTCGGTCTCGGCACTGACGCGGTGAACGCTCGCGCCGATCCACGCGGTTCCCGCAGCGAACGCGTCGTGAACCGCGCGTGCACCGCGAAACGCCGGAATGACGCCGCCGCCGGGAACCGCGACGGAGTCGGCGCGAGGATCGTGGGGAAGATAGGCGGGGTGCAGATTGAGCAGCTCGGGAAAACGCTGCACGAAATGTTCGTCGAGTAAATGCATCCATCCGAGCAGCAGCACGCCCTCGGGTTCGAAGCGCTCGACGATCTCCAACAGGCGTGCATCGTAGTTCGCCCGCGATTCAGTCTCGCGGTTCCAGAGCACGCGTTCGACGCTCCGTACGCCCGCGACGCTCGCTCGCTGCGCAGCATACGCCGCGCTTCGGTTCACCACGACCGCTGCGAAATCGATCGGAAGATCTTTGCGCGCGACCGCATCGAGCAAAGCCTGCAAATTACTGCCGTTCCCGGAGGCCAGCGCGACCACACGCGCGCGCGGCTCCCACCAGCGCATGGGATCGATCCGTTCGATAACGCGAGCGCCCAGCGCGCGTTCGTAAAACCGCTCGAGCTGCAACCCGCCGACCGCGGGAACGAGCGCGCGTTCGTAGCCAAGTTCGCGCAGGCGCAGACATCCGAGCAACGCGAGGTCGCCGCCGATTCCGTTGCCACGCGCATCGGCACTGACGCCGATTGGCCCGAAGATGCCGGTGCCGGGCCGAGCCCCTTCGTTCCGCAACCATGCATAGCGCAGCCCCTGCGCTGCAAGCGAGACGAACGCTCGCGGTTGCCCGCCGTGCGAGAGCACGAGATTCTTCGAGCGATAGGCCTCGCCGCTCCAACCTCCACCGAAAGCGAGATCGATCCACGCACAGAGCGCATCGTCGCGCTCGCATTCCTCGATCAGAAAACCGCGAGCTGCCAATCGCCCTCGCGCTGCCGCTGCGGCCGCTTCGTCGAACGTATCGCTACGAAGATCGACGAGAAGGTTGGCGAGAGCCCTCAATCGGAACTGCGCGCCGGATGGATCGTCACCTGCGCTTCTTCTCCCGCTCGCGCTTCGATCCAACCGATCGTCTTCGCGCCGGGAACGGCGGCGACGGCGCGCGCCACATCTTCCACCGGAACGACCAGCGTGTAACCGATGCCCATGTTGAGCGTACGGTAGCACTCTTCGTGCGTGAGCCCGCCGCGGTCGATCAGCACCTGTTGAATGGCGGGAACTTGCCAACGCGATTGTTCGAGTACCGCCTTCACCGCCGGGCGCAGCGTGCGCGGAAGATTCTCTAATAATCCGCCCCCGGTAATATGCGCCATCACTTTTACCGATGCAACTTTTTGAATCGCACGGACCGCTTCGAAATACGATGGGTGCTCGGCGAGCAGTGCATCGGCGTAGGTCGCATCGCCGAACGGTTGCAACCACTCGTCTTGCGGAATGAGCGCGCGAGCGAGCGAGTAGCCATTGGTGTGCAGGCCGACTGCGGGAAGCCCGATCACCGCATCGCCGGGCTCGACGTCGTCGGGGTTGGGAACGGCGGCTCGGTCGACGATGCCGACGATCGTTCCCGCAAGATCGAAATGACCGGGTGCGTAGAGCCCCGGCATTTCGGCGGTCTCGCCACCGAGCAACGCGCACCCGTGCGCGCGACATGCGTTCGCACATCCGCTTACCACCGCTGCGGCGATCTCGGGATCGAGCTTTCCGACTGCATAATAATCGAGAAAGAAGAGCGGTGATGCGTTCACCACCAAAATATCGTTCACGCAATGGTTGACGAGGTCGCGCCCAACGCCGTCATAGCGTTGCAACTCGGCGGCGATGAGAATCTTCGTACCGACGCCGTCCGTTGAGGCGACCAGCGCTCGCGCAGCGTCCCCGGGCATCGCGAAAAGGCCGCCGAAACCGCCGATGGCATCGAGTTGATCGGGATGCTGCCACCGCCCGAGGACCGTGCGGTACTGCGCTACCGCCGCGTTTCCCGCAGCGATATCGACGCCGGCGAGCGCATAGGCATCTTTGCTCTCGCTCATCGACGGAGCCCCGCAAGGGCATCGCAGCCCGACGACGGAAAGTTGGGTTCAATGGAAGGCGTTTTCACCTCGCCTTCTTCACCCACGGGAAAGGTTGACCATGCACGTTCTTCAATCATCTGATGCTCTCGGGTCGCTGCCATGCGCGATTGCCGTGCCGATTCCCTCGGAGAGCCCGCTCGTCGGCGTCGCCAAAGAGCTCGACGCCCTGCTCGGCGGAGCGATTGCCGATATTCTCGCCTCCGGCGAGTTCAAGGGGAAGATCGGCGAGAGCACGCTGCTTCACGCTGCCGCTCAGCCCTTCAAGCGCGTCCTGCTCGTGGGCCTCGGCGACCCGGCTGCATTCTCGCCCTCGGTGATGGCAAAAGTCGCAGGGACGGCGGTACGCGTCCTCGGCAAACGCGGCGCGACCAAAATCGCGATTGCGTTTCCGGCGCAGGCCGCAGGCGACGAAGAACGCTGCGCCTCCTTTGCCGCCGAAGGTGCGATCGCCGGCAGTTTTGAGACCGGCACCTACCAGAGCGCGCCCGAACGGCCGATCGCCGTCGGCGAAGTACTCTTGCTCGCAAGCGGATTCAACGCCGCAGCGATCGCCCGCG
>DAHUYY010000023.1 GCA_027306845.1 Vulcanimicrobiota bacterium
TTCTTTGGCGAGGTAGAGCGCGCGGTCGGCAAGGGCGACGACCTGCATCCAACTTAAGGCGTACGGAGCGTACGGCACGAACGGGAAAGCGGCGAACCCGATCGAGCAACTCGTATCGACGCACTGACCGCGTTCCAACGCAAACGGGCGGCCCGCGACCGCTTTGCGCACGCGCTCGGCGATCTCGCTGGCATCGTGGCGACGGCTGCTCCGCGTGACCGCGAGAAACTCTTCGCCGCCCCAACGCACCAAAAAATCGGACTCGCGAAAAACTTCTTGCAGCCGGTCGCGCATTTGCATCAGCACTAAGTCGCCCGCGTTGTGGCCGTACGTATCGTTAATAACTTTGAAGTGATCGAGGTCGATCAGGAAAAAAAGCAGGTCGGCGTCGGGCGCATCGCCCGCCCGGCGCAACGCTGCGGCGACCTCGAATTCAAGGTGTTGCGCGAGAAAGCGTCGATTGCGCAAGCCCGTGAGCGGGTCGGTGACGCTCATTTCTTCGAGCTTCGCATTCGCCTCGGAGAGTTCACGCGTACGGTCGCGGACGATCGAACGCAACTCGCGTTCGTTGCGCTGAACGCGTAGTCGCAGAATGCCGGCGGCCATCGCGACGAAAAAACCGCTACCGGTCAGTGCGAGTGCGTTGAGATTCGCGGGCGTGAGAAAGACGCCGCGCATCGCGGAGTAGATCGCCTCGACGCCGACGGTCGTTGCCGCAACGATTACGAAATCGCGCGTGCGATAGAAGGCTTGCTGGACGCCGATCGCCAGCACGAGGCTGCCCGCGATATACGAAGGATTGTTGCCGCTATTGACGACCAGCAACGGCGACGCGACGATCGTCGGTAAGACGTTAAGGAGTTGAAGGTTCGGAGAGTAGCGACGCAACCGCGGGAAGAGCAGTAACGCGATCGCAACTGCAGCTGCGATCGCCGCCGCCCCCAAGCGCAACGACAGCGAATCGGGCGGGACGCCCGGGGTCGCTCCCAGGACGAAATGGAATGCGGGAAAAAACGCAACGATGAGTGCGCTATAGACAAAGATCGTTGCCGTCGAGCTACGCTCCAACCAGCGACGATACGACCCCCTTCGATCGTCGGACACGGGCGTATGATGCGCCCTCGATGCCTGCGTTACCTGGCGCCCAGCAGGGTTGCCGGCCTTCGCAAGTCGAGGTTGCTATGCTAAGCAAAGCTAACGGCGCCGCGCGAGGCGGCAGGGCGACGAGCGGCTAGCCGCGGTTCGTAAATCCGCGGTAGATGCGGATCAAGGTCTCTTTCTGGTCGGTAGTCAGGGCGGGGTCGAGCCGGATCGCCTGCTCGAGGCTCTGGCTCGTCGTCGGTTTACTGTCGTCATCGAGTAAACCGGCCTGCGCGTACATCGTCTCGGCCGACAATTGCAGTGCATTCGCGATGCTCTTGAGTACCTCGGCCGAGGGTTTATAGAGCCCGCGTTCGATCTGGCTCAAGTAGGGGTTCGATACCTTCGCGACATCGGCGAGTTGGCGCAACGAAAGGTTTGCGAGCTCCCGCTGACTGCGGATAAATTCGCCGAGTCCCTTCCAAGCATTGCCGTCTTTTGCGTTCATCGCCGTCCTTTCGCTTTCTTCGGTGCGCTCTTCGGCGCCGGCTTCGGTGCGGGCTTCGGTGCAGGCTTCCGCACGCCGTGCGCGCTTCCGGTGCCGTTGCTTGCCGGCTTCGATTCCGGCTTCGGCGCGGGTGCCGCGTGCGATTTCCGCACGGGAAGATCGATCGGTGCGCCGGTGTGATTCTGCACGTACGGCCCCGGAGCGGGTTCGCCGCCGGGAAGATCGTAGGGGCGCACCATCTCGCCGCCGCGCGGTTCGATCCAGCGGGCCCAATCCTCCCACCAACTGCCCTCTTCTTTGGTGGTCGTTGCGAGCCAACCATCCGCGGTTTCGTTGCTCGCGACGCGACCTTTCGTCCAATGCCAACTCTTCTTTCCGCCGGGCGGGTTGACGATGCCTGCGATATGTCCGGCGTTGGTCAACGTATATTTCTTATCGACACTGCCGACGATTCCAAGCGCTTTGAAACTCGAGCGCCACGGTGCGATGTGATCGTTCTCGGCGCCCAAGACGTAGAGCGGCGTCTGAATCGTTCCCAGGTCGATCGGTGTGCCGAGAATCGTGAACGCTCCAGGCTTTACGATTGCGTTGTGCAGGTAACAGGAGCGTAGATACTGCGAATGCATCGCCGCCGGCATGCGCGTGCTGTCGCCGTTCCATGCCAAGATATCGAACGCGGGCGGCTGCTTACCCATGTACCAGTTATTGACGACGTAACTCCAAATCAGGTCGTTCGCGCGCATCCAATCGAAGGTGCCGGCCATCTCGCTCGACTCGAGATATCCGCGCTCGTTCATTTTTTTCTCCAGCCGCGAGATCGTCGCTTCGTCGGTGAAGACGCCGAGATCGCCCGGCTCGCTGAAATCGATGAGCGTGTTGGTCGTGCTTAAGCTCTTCACGCGATCGGCTTGGCCGTGCGCGGCGAGATACGCGAGCAGAATATACGAGAGCGTGCCGCCGAGGCAGAGCGCGGCGATATTGGTTTGCTTCTCGCCGGTGATCGCTTCGATGGCGTCGAGCGCGGCGAGCGGCCCGAGCTTCAGATAATCGTCCATCGTGACGTTCGCGAGGCTCTCGTCGGGGTTACGATAGGAGATCATAAAGGTTTGGTGACCGTGGCGCACCGCCCATTCGACGAACGAACGCCCCGGCGCGAGATCCATCACGTAATATTTGTTGATCCACGGCGGGCTGCAAAGCAGCGGCGTCTTATGCACCGTCGCGCTCTGCGGTTCGTAGGCGATTAATTCCATGAGCTCGTTGCGATAGACGATGCGTCCCGGCGTCGCGGCGAGGTTGACGCCGAGTTTAAATTTGCTCGTATCGACCTGGCGCGGCATGCCTTTGTTGTTTTGCAGATCCTCGATAAAATTCGCGAGGCCTTGTTGCAACGATTGGCCGCCGGTCTCCATCGCCGTTTTAATGACGTTGGGGTTCATCCACGGCACGTTGCTCGGAGCGTACATGTCGATGAGCATCTGCATCGCGAAGCGCGCCTTGCGCTTGGTCATCTCCGGCAAACGCGAACCTTCGATCAGTTGCATCGAGGCGCGAGCCTGCGAGAGATACTCTTCGAGCGTTCCGGCGAGCATCGGGTTCTCGCGCCAAGCCGGGTCGGCGAAGCGTTTGTCGCCGTCGTTCGGCGTCGCCACCGCATCGACGCTCTCGCCGCTCATGCGCCGCAGCATATTCATGCCGATACTTTGCTGCGTCATCGCCAGCGTCGTCATCCAGGTGGTCATGCGCATCGGGTCGGTCATCGCGTCGGCGATTACCGCGCGCAGTGCGTCGCCGAGCGATGCCGGGTCGAGCCCGCTCATGTCGAGCGCGTACTGAAATTCTTCAACCGGAATCGAACCGATCACATGAACATCCCCCCGTTGATGTTGAAGGTTGCGCCGGTAATGAAGGCGCTCTTTTCGTCGATGAGAAAGCGCACCGTGCGGGCGATCTCCGATGGGTCGCCCATGCGCCCGATCGGCGTCTGCGCCGTTGCGGCGGCGATCGCGGCTTCGGGCATCGCGGCGACCATCTCGGTCTTGATGAAACCCGGAGCGATTGCGTTGCAGGTGATGCCGCGCCCGGCCATCTCGAGCGCGACGGTTTTCGTCAGGCCGAGCAGCCCGGCTTTCGCCGAGGCGTAATTCGCCTGTCCGATATTTCCTGTAAGTCCGATCACCGAACTGATTTTAACGATGCGGCAGTAGCTCTGCTCGATCATCTTTTCGATCACCGCTTTGTTCATGTTAAAAGGCCCTGAGAGATTGATCTGCAGAACCTTGTGCCAGTCTTCGATGCTGAGTTTACGCAACGTTTTATCGGCGGTGATGCCGGCGTTGTTGATGAGGAAGTCGATCCGTCCGTGTTTGGCGATCACATCGTTGACCGCCGCAACGCACCGTTCGTATTCGCCGACATTGCTTTCATAGAAGACGACCCGCTCGGCACTGCCGTTGAGCGTGCCGCGCAGCTCTTGCGCGCGCGGCTCGTCGCTTGGGAGCCCAAGAATCGCGACGGTCGCTCCGTCGTCGGCGAGCAGCTTCGTCATCGCCGCACCGAGGCCGCGCGCGCCCCCGGTGACGATGCCGACCCGGCCGACGAGCGAAGTGAGCGCCGCGCTGCTCGCGGCGGCGGGGTGCGTCTTTTCAGTCATGCGCTAGGCTTACCTAGCGATGCAGTGGCCTCCTTTGCGCCGACAGAAGCTTGACCGACCCTTGAGGCTTGTGCTATCGTACTAGTGAACTAGTATAACAGTATGGCGCAGAGGCGCTGGAAAGGACGCGATGCCGGTCATCTTTACCGTCGATCCCCGTGGCGGCATCCCGATCTATCTGCAGATCGTGGAGCAGGTGAAGCGTTCGGTCGCGCTCGGGCTTCTCGCGCCCGGCGAGCAATTGCCGACCGTGAAGCAACTTGCGCTGGACCTCACCGTCAATCCCAATACCGTGGCGCGCGCCTATCGCGATCTCGAACGCGAATCCGTGATCGAGACCGCATCGGGGCGCGGTTCGTTCGTTCGTGCGAACGGCAGCGCCGACGCGGCGAGTATCGCCGCCGGGCGCGATGTCGCGCGCGGCGAGATCGAGAGCGCCGTGCGTACCGCAAAATCGCTGGGGCTCGGGCGCGACGCCGTCACCGAGCTGTTTCAAAAATCTCTCGATCGCTGGCTCCCGGAGGAAGCATGACCGCTCTTACTATCGCCGGATTACGTAAAAACTACGGCAGCGTCGCCGCTGTCGACGGCATCGACCTCGAGATTCCCAAAGGCTGCGTCTTCGGGCTGCTCGGCCCCAACGGCGCGGGGAAGAGCACGACTTTCAAGTGCGTGCTCGGTTTGATCCGCGCGAGCGCCGGCCGCGTGCTCTTTGCCGGTGCGCCGTTCTCGCCGGCCGCACTCGAACGGACCGCTTACGTTCCCGAACGTAGCGTACTCTACGACTGGATGAGCGTACGCGAGCACATCGGGTATATGAAAAATAGTTTTACCGGCTTCGATCCGGAGCGCGCGCGCGAACTACTCGCGCAGTTCGGCGTCGGTGACGAGAGCAAAAGGGTACGCGCGCTCTCGAAGGGCATGCGCACCGCGGTCGCCGTCGCGCTGGCCTTCGCGCGGCGCGTCGATCTGCTGCTGCTCGACGAACCGACGAGCGGGCTCGACCCGGTCAATCAGCGTTCGGTGCTCAACCTCATTATCAACGAAGCGGCGCAGGGCACCACGGTCGTCTTTTCGTCCCATCAAATCGGGCAGGTCGAGCGCGCCGCCGACCGCATTGCGGTGATGCAACGCGGGCGCATCGTGCTCGAGGGTATCGTCGACGATCTCAAAGCGGGGCGCAAAATCGTCGAAGGAATCTTGCCGAGCGACGATTTCTCCGTCAACGGCCTCGCGAGCGATGCGCGCATCGTACGGCTCGAACGGAACGGCCGCATTCTGCGGGCCTTCGTCACCGAACAGCCCGACGATGTCGCCGCGCACATGAGCGCGCTCGGTGCACAAGGGCTGCGCGTTGTCGATCTGAGTTTGGAAGATATTTTCTTAGATGCCGTTGCCCCAAAGGTGACGACGGCTTCAGTTGTGGAGGAAGCTTAATCGTGGATTACGTCGCAAGGCTCCGCGGGCGCAAGGCGCTCGTCGTTACCGGGATTGTTTTGGCGGCCATATTCGCCGTCAACGCAATCTTCCGGCTCTCGTTCGGTTCGACGTTTAATATGGAGCCGACGTTCCCGCACCTCTCTCAGATGAAGGGATCGGTAACTACGCACACGGTGCTCCCCAATGGAGCGAAAGAGACCACCATCCTCAATAAATCGGTCGGGCGCCGCATCGTGATTATCGACCGCGGCTATCGCGGCATCGTCCTCCACGCGACGAGCACCGTAACGGGCAAACCGCAAAAAGCCGGTAGTAGCTCGGGGCCGCTCTTCACCGAGCAAACAACAGTCGATGGAAAGACGGTTACTCAAAATACACGCTTCGGCGGACCTACCGATTTCGGCTATTTTTGGTACGCCGCCCTCGTCGTCGGATTCATCATCGCGACCGTTCTCTCCGGAGCCTTTACTGCCGAGAACGACGGCCATCTCGAGATGAGTTTTATGCGGCCGCACTCGCGAGAGCGCTTGGCGATTGGAGTAATCGCCACCGATATACTCACGATCTTTATCGCCGAACTCGCGACCGTCGTGTTCGCGTTCGCAACCGTAGCGGTCTATATCGAGGTTCGTCCGACGATCTCGGGTTGGACGCTCGCCACCATCTTGCTGAACCTGCTCGCGCCGATTGCGTGGTACGCGATGCTTTTGGCTGCGACCGCGAGCCTGCGCGGCGGGCGCGCCCTCGTGGTCGGTTTGGCGTGGCCGCTCGCCTTCATCATTCCGGGAGCCTTTACCGGCACGGCCGGAAACGTGCTCCCCATTTGGAAGGCCGTGCACGTGCTTCTCATTCCGCTCGTGCGGCTCGATCCGCTCTGGTACATGAAAAATTTCTCGCTCACGCCGAAGACGGTCGCACTCGGAGTGACCCTCGGAAACGCCGTTCAACCGGTGATCGCCGGGCTCTCGGGGTTGGCGGTTCTCTACCTCGCCATCGCGGTGCTGCAATGGCGCCGCATGGAGGCGTAACAATGCAGATCTTCGGCATCGATCTTAGCGTTTTGCTCGGGGGCCTGCGGCTCCGCTTCGTTCTCGGCTTCGAAGAGGTCGGCGACGACGAACTCGCATCACATATCTAAACCGCCATTGACGCTATAGACGGCGCCGGTGATATAACTCGATTCGTCGTCGAGCAAAAATTCGACGACGCGCGCGACTTCATCGGGTTGCCCGAGCCGGCGCTGCGGAATCTTCTCGATCACTTTTGAGAGCGCGGCCTCGGGGATCGCCGCGACCATCTCGGTTTCGATGAACCCCGGCGCGACGCAATTCACGGTGATGCCGCGCTGCGACATCTCCAGTGCGAGGCTTTTGCTGAAGCCGAAAAGCCCGGCTTTCGAAGCCGCGTAATTCGCTTGCCCGACGTTGCCGGTCTCACCGATCACCGAACTGATATTCACGATCCGCCCAAAGCCGCGTTCGATCATATGTTCGAGCACCGCCTTCGTCATACAGAACGCACCGTAAAGATTGACGTTGAGCACCGCCTGCCAATCCTCGTGCGTCATTTTACGCATCGTTTTATCGACCGTGATGCCGGCGTTATTGATGAGGTAATCGATCTGCCCGTACTTGGCGAGCACCTCCTCGAAGACGCGCGCGCAGTCGGCGGGGTCGTCGACACGCCCTTGCACGACGATCACGCTCGCGCCGTCGGAGAGGAGCTCGCTCTGCAAGCGCTCGGCGGTCTCGCGCCCCTTGCTGAAGCCCGCCGCAACGGTGATCCCATTGCGTGCCAGCCTGCGCGTAATCGCCGCTCCGATACCGCGCGCACCGCCGGTAACCAAAGCAACCCGAGGATTCGACACCGATCTACCTCCGAAGCGAAGAAGTTTGTGCCTGCAGGTTAGCCGCGCCCTCGACGAATCATGCGCGGCGAACCAAGCGAGGGGTTGGGGGATACTCTTCACAACTTCTTCTCAGGGGATGCACGAAGCAGCGGTACCATCGCTGCATGAAAGCAGCGGCCGCACACCTCTACGATGATGCCCCCCGTGTAATCATTTGGGAGATGACGCGCGCCTGCGCGCTCGCCTGCCGTCATTGTCGCGCCGAGGCGATCCCGCACCGAAACCCCGAGGAACTCAGTACGACCGAGGCGTTCGCGTTGGTCGATTCCATCGCGCGCTGCGGTAACCCGATCGTCGTCTTCACCGGGGGCGACCCGCTGATGCGCGACGATATCTATAAAATTATCGAACATGCCACCGAGCGCGGCTTACGCGTCGCCGTCTCACCGAGTGCGACCGGGCGCCTTCGCGATAGCTCGCTGCTCGAGCTCGCACGTGCCGGTTGCGAGCGCATCAGCCTGAGCCTCGACGCCGCCGATGCCGAGATTCACGACAACTTCCGCGGCGTCAAGGGATCCTTCGAACGGACGCTCGCGGGCTATCGCCACGCGCGCGAACACGGTATCTCGGTACAGATCAACACGACGATCGCTCGCTTCAACCACCTCGACGTCGAGCGTATCGCCGAGATGCTCGCCGAACTCGATATCGCGCTGTGGAGCGTCTTCTTCCTCGTTCCGACGGGGCGCGCGGAGCTCTCGGAGGTGCTCGATGCCGCCGAGACCGAGGAGGTCTTCCGCAAACTCTATCGCCTCGAATCGCGGCTTCCGTTCGGAATTAAAACCACCGAGGCACCGCATTATCGCCGCTATCGCTCGCAACGAATCGCCTCGATGCCGCCGCGCGAGCGCCCCGCGACGATCGAACCACCCTGGCAGCGCGTTCCCGCCGTCGGCGACGGTAAAGGCTTCGTTTTCATTTCGCACATCGGCGAAATCTCGCCGAGCGGATTTCTACCGTACGTCTGCGGCAACGTGCGCGACGCCGATCTCCTCGACGTCTACCGCAATCACCCGGTGATGCAACGCCTTCGGCGCCCCGAGACCTTCGGCGGAAAATGCGGCGTCTGCGAATTTCGCGAACTCTGCGGAGGCTCGCGTTCGCGCGCCTACACGATGACCGGCGATGCGTTTGCCGCCGAGCCGAGTTGCTTGCACAAACCAATCGCAATCGCCGAAGCGGTCTAAGGCGCCTCGGTTAGTGTTTCAGCGCGGCGGCGATCAAACGATCGCGCAGTCGCATCGGCAAGAGGGCGACGATCGATTGAATGCGCGCCTGTCGGCCGATGACGTAACGTTCGCGGGGCTGCGCGGCGTGCAACGCGGTGATGACGGCGTCGGCGATGACCGATGGATGCAGGGCGTGTCGTTCCTCGGATTTGGTCTGCGCGAGCATCGCTTGGATCTCTTTCCCATACTGTGCGAGGGCCTCGGCGGGAAGTTGCTCGATCGCCTGCTCTGCGCCGGCGCGACCTTTCGCCCAGATCGGCGTTTTGACGGCGGCGAATTCAAAGAGCGAGACGGCGATTCCGTGCGGGTGCAGCTCCTGACGTAACGCGTCGACGAGCACCGCGAGCGCGGCTTTCGAAGCACCATACGGACCGACGAGCGGAACGCCCATGCGTCCGGCGATCGAACCGATAAAAAATGCGCGGCCGCGGCTAGCGCGCAATTGCGGCAGCACGAGTTGCGTCACCGCAATCGGCGCGAAGGTATTGATTTCAAACTGTTCGACGAGCCGGTCGACCGGGAGATACTCCAGCGGTCCGCCGACGGCAATGCCGGCGTTGTTGATGACGGCGCGCAGCGGTAACCCGCTCTGGGCGACGCTCTGTGCCGCGCGCACGCGGTCGGCGGCGATGGTGACGTCGAGAGAGATCGGGCGCAGATTCGGGTGTTCGTCGGCGAGCCGTTCGCGGTCGCTCTCCTTACGCACGCCGGCGAAGACGAGGTAGCCTTCGGCGGCGAGACGGAGCGCGAGCGCGTGGCCGATGCCGCTCGATGCACCGGTGAGGAGAATCGCGCCGCGCGTCGACTCGTTTACGACTTCGGTTTCCAAGCGCCGAGGATCGCGCCCTGAACGGCCATACCGATCGCGACGAACCCGACGTTGATCCAACCTAACGTGGCGCCACGCATTTCAAATGCGTACGTCATCCACGTCATCGATCCGAAGATCAGGAGCCCGAGCGAGAGCCCGATAAAGGCGCCGCGCCCGGCATTATAATCACCGCGCCATGCGAGCACGCGCGCGACGGCGTAGGCAAGAAAAAACGACATGATGACCGCGACGATATAGGCGTATGCGCTCGTCGAGGTTTGCGGTGCTTGTGCCCCCAAGGCGTTGCGCCAAGCTGGGCCGAGAACGTTGTACCAGAGGCCTCCGAAGAGGAAGAAGATGACGGTTGCGACCAAGATCGCGGGCCAATTTACACGCATGGGAGGGCTCCTTGACAGGAGTCCTCCCATTTTCCTCTACGCCGCTCGATTCAAGCGACGTCGAAGTCTCGGTGCGTGCTACTCGCGGCCGGGGCGTCGACGGCGCGGACGCTGCGGCAAGCCGCCCTCGTCGGCGCTCGGCGCTTCGCTTGCGCGTGGTGGTGCTTCGCTTGCGCGCGGTGGTGCTTCGCTTGCGCGCGGTGCATCGTGCGAACGCGGAGGCCCGCTATGCGAACGCTCGCGGAAGCCGCCGCCGCCGCGCGGACCGCCGCCGCCACGGTGGCCGCGGTCGTCGCCGCCGCTCTCTTCGCCGCCGGGAAGCAGCGCTTTGCGCGAGAGATTGATGCGCCCTTGCGCGTCGATCTCGACGATCTTCACTTCGATCTGGTCGCCGACGCTCACGACATCTTCGACGTTCTCGACGCGTTTGGTATCGAGTTTGCTGATATGCACCAGCCCCTCTTTACCGGGGAGAATCTGCACGAACGCACCGATGGGGATAATGCGCGTGACGGTGCCGGTGTAGACTTCGCCGACCTTCGCGACCTTCACGATCGCCTCGACGATTTCGCGCGCCCTCTCGCCGGATTCACCGTCGAGCGAGGTGATGAAGACGTTGCCGTCGTCCTGAATGTCGATCTTTTCGACACCGGTATCGGCGATGATCTTGTTGATCACCTTGCCTCCCGGTCCGATGACGTCTTTGATCTTCGAGGGGTCGATCTTCACGGTGATCATTCGCGGCGCGAACGACGAAAGTTCGGTGCGCGGCGCGGCGATCGTTTCGATGAGTTTATCGATGATGAAGTTGCGCGATTTCTTCGCGGCCTTCATCGCTTCGCGCATGATGGCGATGGTGATGCCCTGCACCTTGATGTCCATCTGAATTGCGGTGATGCCTTTTTTGGTACCCGCAACTTTGAAATCCATCTCGCCGAGCGCATCTTCGAGGCCTTGGATATCGGTGAGCACCGCGTAATCCTTGCCCTTGAGGATAAGCCCCATCGCGACGCCGGCAACGTGCGCTTTGATCGGCACGCCGGCATCCATCAACGCGAGCGTCGATCCGCAGACCGAGGCCATCGATGAGGAACCGTTCGATTCGAGCACTTCGCTCATCAAACGCATCGTGTACGGAAACTCTTCCTTCGGCGGAAGCACCGGCAACAGCGCACGTTCGGCGAGCGCTCCGTGGCCGATCTCGCGACGGCCGGGGCCGCGCATCGGGCGGGTTTCACCGACCGAGAACGGTGGGAAGTTGTAGAAGTGCATGTAGCGCTTGTCTTCGAGCGCGACGATGCCGTCGAGCCGCTGCGCGTCGCTCGTCGAACCGAGCGTTGCCGCAGTGAAGACCTGCGTCTGGCCGCGCGTGAAAACGCCCGAACCGTGGACGCGGGGCACGTAATGCACTTTCGACCAGATCGGACGAATCTCGTCGGGCTTGCGGCCGTCGGGACGAATCTTCTCGTCGACGACCATCGTGCGGAGTTCGTCCTCTTCCATCAGCTTGATGATCTTGCCGAACTCTTTTGCGCCGGCCGACGTTTCGAGCAACGCCTTGACCGCTTCGTCTTTTTTCGTGCAACGCTCGATCGCACTTTCAACGCTCAGCGTCGCGAACGCGGCTTCGCGCTCGCCCTTTTCGATGACGCGCATCGCTTTGGCGACATCTTTGGCAAACGCTTTGCGCATCCACTTTTCGAGGTCGGCATTCGGCGTTTGCACCGGGAAGGCGCGTTTCTTTTTGCCGACTTTTTTGGCGAGCGTATCGATCGCTTTCACGATCTTCTTGATCTCTTTGTGGGCGAATTCAACCGCACCGAGGAAATCGTCTTCGGAGATTTCATCGCCGCCGCCTTCGACCATCATCACCGCATCGGCAGTGCCGGCGATAACGATATCCATGCCGCCGGTAACATACTGCGGAAGCGTGGGATTGCAGAGATATTCACCGTTCTCATCGCGGCCGACGCGCACGGCGGCGACGGTTTTATCGAACGGAATATCGGAGAACGCGAGTGCCGCACCGGCGGCGCAGACGCCGATGACATCGGCATCGAGTTCGGGATCGACCGAGAGCACGGTTGCAACGATCTGTACGTCGTTGCGGAAGCCGTCGGGGAAGAGCGGGCGAATCGGACGATCGATTTGACGCGAGCTGAGCACGGCGTGCTCGGGCGGGCGCCCTTCGCGTTTGATGTAACCGCCGGGGATTTTGCCTGCCGCGTACATCTTCTCTTCGAAGTCGCAGGTCAGGGGGAAAAAGTCGATGCCTTCTCGCGGTTTGGCGGAGGCGGTGACGGCGCAGAGCACGACGTTTTGGTCGCCATAACGAACCAGGGCCGAACCGTTTGCCTGCTTGGCAAGTTCGCCGGTTTCGATGACCATCGTGCGCCCGCCGATCTCAATCGAGATGCTTTCGGGCACGGGGACTCCTTACATAGGGGTGTTGTGTTTATTCTTTTTTGAACCGCGATCTCTTCGGGAACGGGGCTGCCGAGCCCTATGGAGCCGCTTCCAAAGGTGCCTCCTGGTCTTGTTTCGAGGGCACTCAGGCGATCCCCAAGAGTCGCGCGCCGCATCCGCGAAGCAAGTGCCATGAAGAGAACCGCTCGTCCGCTGCTCGCCGCGCTCTCGGCGCTCGCACTTCTCGCCGTCGGTCCCTGGCCGCGCCCGAAGATGCCGATCTCGCCGCCGATGGGAATCGGCCGGCACGGCATGGTGGTGACCGAGCAGCGCTACGCCTCGGAGGCGGGGCTCGAGGTCCTCAAACACGGCGGCAACGCCGTCGATGCGGCGGTCGCGGTCGCCTACGCGCTCGCCGTCGTCGATCCGTGCTGCGGCAATATCGGCGGCGGCGGTTTCATGTTGGTGCGCATGCACGACGGGCGCAGCGCCTTCATCGATTTTCGCGAGGTCGCACCGGCGCGCGCGACGCCATCGATGTATCTCGACAAGCACGGCAACGTCGTCCCCGGGCGCTCGACGAAAGGCTGGCTCTCGATCGGCGTTCCCGGAACGGTCGCCGGCATGGAGACCGCGCGCAAACGCTTCGGCACGATGTCGCTCGCTACGTTGATGGCGCCGGCGATCGCGCTAGCGAAGAACGGTTTCACCTTTTCCGGCGGCGATCTCATTCCGTTCCACGGCGCGCTCGCCGAAGGGTATAGCGGCGCCTACACGTTCGCCAAGCAGCCGCACCAGCGCGCGATCTGGATGCCGAACGGGCACTTCCCGGTGCCGGGGCAGGTCGTGAAACAACCGGAGCTTGCGCGCACGCTCGAAGAGATTTCGCGCGGCGGCGCGGCGGCATTCTATCGTGGCCCGATAGCGCGCGCGATCGTCGCCGCGAGCAACGCCCACGGCGGCATTCTCTCGATGCGCGATTTCGCCGATTACCACACCGTCGTCAGCACGCCGACCGTCTGCGATTATCACGGCTACAAAATTATCTCTTCGCCGCCGCCGAGTTCGGGCGGGGTGACGATCTGCGAGATCTTGCATATCGTCGCACCCTATCCGTTCGCGCGGTGGGGCTGGCATTCCATTAAGGAAACGCACTATCTCGTCGAGGCGGAGCGGCGCGCGTACGCCGACCGCAACGCCTATCTCGGCGACCCCGCCTTCGGCGCCGAACCGATCGCGCAGTTGCTCTCGCAATCGTACGCGGCGAAATTACGCGCGCAGATTCTACCGAATCGCGCGACCCCTTCGAGCCAAGTGCATCCTGGGCTCGGCGTCCACTGGCACGAACATCGCGACACCACGCACTTCTCCATCGTCGATCGCTGGGGGAATGCCGTCGGCGTTACCTACACGCTCAACGATTGGTTCGGTTCGGGAGTGATGGCCGGCACGACCGGTTTCTTTCTCAACGACGAGATGGATGATTTCACCTCGAAGCCCGGCGTGCCGAATATGTACGGTTTAGTACAGGGGAAAGTCAACGATATCGAGCCGTTCAAACACCCGCTCTCCTCGATGTCGCCGACGATCGTTCTGCACGGCGGCAAACTCTTTATGGTGACGGGAAGCCCCGGCGGCTCGCGGATCATCACGATTACGCTGGAGACGATTCTCAACGCCGTCGATTTCGGAATGGACGCGATGCAGGCCGTCGATGCACCGCGAATCCACATGCAGTGGCTTCCCGATGAAATTCAGTACGAGCCGGGAGCTTTCGCGCCGACCGTCATCCTCGCGCTCGAAAAAGAGGGCTACCGCCTGAAGCAAATCCCCACGTGGGGCTCGGCGCAAGCGATTATCGTCGATCCGAAAACCGGCGTGCTCGAAGGCGGAAGCGACCGTCGTCACCCCGCCGGCGCCGCGCTCGGCTACTAAGCGACCTTCCCGCGAGGGCCCAAGGGGCGGCACCTGGTATAACGCGAGGATGCAGACGCTGACCCCCCAACGCTTGAGGGAGCTTGACCTCAAGGCGACCGACGTGCGCGAAGGCATTATTCGCGCGTTGCTCGCCGCAGGCTCCGGGCACTCCGCCGGCTCGCTCGATATGGCCGACATCTTCACCGCGCTCTACGGCCACGTAATGCGCCACCGCCCCGAGGAACCGACCTGGCCGCAGCGCGACCGCCTGCTGCTCTCCTGCGGGCACATCGCGCCGGTACGCTACGCGGCGATGGCAAACTTCGGCTACTTTCCGGTCGAGGAATTGCTGACGCTGCGCAAATTCGGAACGCGGCTGCAGGGGCACCCCGAGCGCGTCACGCTGCCGAGCGTCGAAACGACCTCGGGGCCGCTGGGCGAAGGGCTCGCGCAGGGCGTCGGCATGGCGCAGGCTGCCAAGATGGACGGCGCCGATTTTCGCGTCTACGTCGTGACCTCCGACGCCGAACATCAATGCGGCCTGCATTGGGAAGCGACGATGACGGCGGCGAAATTCAAACTCGATAATCTGCTCTGCATCATCGATCGCAACTTCATCCAGATCGACGGCAGCACCGAAGAGATCATGCCGCTCGAACCGCTCGCCGATAAATACCGCGCCTTTAACTGGGAGGTTTTCGAATGCGACGGCCACGATATCGCGGCGTTCGTCGCGACGGTCGAACGCGCGCATGCCGTCAAAGGCAAGCCGCAGGTCATCATTGCGAAAACGATTCCCGGTAAGGGCGTGAGCTACATGGAAGGCGACTACACCTGGCACGGAAGGCCGCCGAACGCCGAGCAAGCCAAAACCGCACTCGCCGAGCTCGCGGCTACGCGGGAGAGGATACTCGCGCATGTCTGACACGCAAACGCTCGATCGCGCCGCGCAAGCCATGGCGCTCGTCGATTATCGCGATACCGCAAATCTCAAACAACTACCGACGCGCAACGGCTTCGGCGAAGGGCTGCTCGAAGCGGCCCAAGCGAACCGCAACGTCATCGGCATCTGCGCCGATCTCTCCGAATCGACGCGTTTCGAGGCGCTCAAGAATGCGTTGCCCGAGCAATATTTAGAGATCGGCGTCGCCGAACAGATGCTCGTGG
>DAHUYY010000240.1 GCA_027306845.1 Vulcanimicrobiota bacterium
CGCGCCCGCCCCGGGGCGGCTGCTGCTCGTCGCCAAGCCCGCCAGCGCGAACATGAGCTACGCCGACCTCGAGCGAGCCGTCTTCGAGGCGATCCGATGACGCGCTCGCAGCGCGCCGCGATCGCCGCGATCGCGCTCTATCGGCGCCTGCTCTCGCCGCTCTTTCCGCCGGCCTGTCGGTACGAGCCGACCTGTTCGCAGTATGCAAGCGAAGCGATCGCTCGCTTCGGCGTGCTCCAGGGCGCCCGGCTCGGGTTGCTCCGGCTTTTGCGCTGCCATCCGTGGCACGCCTCGGGGTACGATCCCGTTCCCCCGACCATTTCGTTGAAAGGACCCCGGTGACGCCAATCTTCGCCGCCTCGATACTCGACCCGATCGTGAATTCGCTTTCGTGGTTGGTTCTGGGGATCGACCGCTACACGCACAACCTCGGCGTGAGCTTAGTCGTCCTCGCTTTGCTGATTCGGCTCGTCTTCTGGAAGCTCAACGTCGCGCAGTTCAAAGCGATGATCTCGATGCAAAAAGTCGCACCGGAGATGAAGAAGCTTCAGGCGCGCTATAAGGACGATTCTAAGAAGCTCCAAGAAGAGACGATGCGCCTCTATAAAGAGCACAACGTCAACCCGCTCGCCGGGTGTCTGCCGATGCTGGTTCAATTGCCGATTCTCTTCAGTGTCTTTTGGGTCGTCATCTTGCATCGCGATCTCTACGCGCAGACGAAATTTTGGTGGATCGGCACCGCGCTCTCGGCGCATTTCCCGGCGATCTTCGCGCAGAGCCTCGCGCAGCCCGACCTGCTGCTCATCGTGCTTTACATGATCTCGCAGTACGTCAGCTTGCGCTTTACGACGATGCCGGCGACCGACCCGCAGCAGGCCAATACGAACAAGATCATGCAGATCGTCTCACCGCTGATGATCGGTTTCTTCGGATTCCGCGCGCAGTGGCCCTCGGCGATGGTGCTCTACTGGCTCTCGTACAACGTACTGACGATGGCGCAGCAATTCTACATGCTGCGGCAATACCACGAACCGCTCGGCGCAATCGATAGCGATCGTGCGATCACCGCCGACGATAGCGTCGCGGCTGCGGTTCGCGAAATCGACGAACGCGTCGCAAAAACCTCAAAGAAAAAGCGCGCGGCTTCATCGCCCGCGCTCGATAACGGCTCGGTTAAAAAGAAAGGCGCGAAGCCCTAATGCTCTACGAAGACGATTACGAGTTTGAAGAACAGCCGGCGCACATTCGCGACCGTGCGATTCCCGGTAGCGGTGGCGGCGGCGGCGGCCGCGGGCGCCGACCATTTCGCGGCGGCGGACGCCCGCGTTCGAACGGTCCGTCGGGAAAGGCGCAGCCGGTACCCGAAGACGCGAAGCCCGCGCACGCACTCCTCGCTGAAATGCTCGCGAAGATGGGCGTCGGCGCTTCGGATATTTCGTATATTCCGCGACAGGAAGGCGAATATTTCGAAGTAAACGGCCCCGACCTCGCGATGCTGATCGGGCGACACGGCAACACGCTCGAAGCGATCAATTTAGTCTTCAACAACATCATCAATGCGGGGAATCGCGGCAACCGCCGTTATTTCACCATCGATGCGGAGGGCTATCGCGCTCGCCGTGCGGAGCGCTTGAAAGAGATCGCACTCGATGCCGTCGAGGAAGTCGTTCGCAGCGGCAAGCCGAGCAAACTCGAACCGATGCTCCCCTCGGAGCGCAAGATCGTGCACATGACGATCTCCGAAGATGCTCGCATTCGCACCGAATCCGAGGGCGTGGAGCCCGAGCGCTGCGTCGTCGTCTTCCCGGCTTGATCTCTGCATAGCGCTTCGTTTCGAGAAGCACGCTGCCATGAAGCGCTACGCATCGGCCCGGGTCGACCATCTACAAATCGCGATCCCCGCAGGGGGTGAGGAAGCGGCGCGCGCCTTTTACGGCGCGCTCCTCGCTCTGCGCGAGTTGCCCAAACCGCCGGAACTGCGCGCGCGCGGCGGGCTCTGGTTTCGGAGCGGTTCGGTGGCGCTGCATCTCGGCATCGATCCCGATTTTCGCCCGGCAACGAAGGCCCACGTCGCCCTCGCGAGCACGGAGTACGAAGCGCTGCTCGTGCGTCTGCGCGCCGCGGCGATAGCGATTCACTCCGACGAGATTCCGTTCGACGGGCGCGCGCATTGTTATGTCGCCGATCCATTCGGCAATCGCATCGAGCTCATCGATGACGCACCGCGTGCGGCGAGCGACGAGAGATCGGGCGAACCGACGATCGTTGCCGTGTCGACGCCTCCGGGGCACGGCGCGATCGCGATCGTGCGCGCGAGCGGCAGCGATGCGCGCGCCATCGCGGCGAAGCTCACCGACGGCGCCGCACTCGCCCCGCGCCACGCGACGCGCGTCGCACTCGTCGATGAAGCCGGGCGCCCGCTCGACGACGCGCTCGCGCTCTATTTTCCGGCTCCGCACTCGGCGACCGGCGACGATGTCGTCGAATTCCATCTGCACGGATCGCCGGTGCTCGCGCGCGAGCTGGTGCGCGCCGCGATCGCATGCGGGGCGCGGCAGGCGGCACCGGGGGAATTTACGCGCCGCGCGTTTCTCGCCGGAAAACTCGATCTCGACGGCGTCGGCGCGGTCGGCGATCTCATCGCGGCCGAGACGGCATCGGCGGCGCGCGCCGCGCTCGCGGTGACGCGGGGATCGCGGCTGGGCGAGGTCGCCTCGGCCAGCAACATGCCCGATCTGGAAAAAGCCCGCGCGCGGGCCGGAACGCACTGACGGGCGCCGCTCT
>DAHUYY010000241.1 GCA_027306845.1 Vulcanimicrobiota bacterium
ATCGCTCGCCGCTCTTTGGAAAGCGACTGCTCGTTACGCGCCCGGCTGCGCAGGCGGAGGACTTTGCGGCGCGCGCGCTCGCGCGCGGTGTCGAACCGATTCTCGCGCCGACGATCGAGATCGGGGCGCCGGAGGATCCGACGGCGGCAAACGACGCCGTCGATAACCTCGCGAATTATGCGTGGGTGCTCTTCACGTCGCGCAACGGCATCGACGCCTGTTTTCGCCGCTTGCACGCCATCGGGCGCGATGCGCGCGCCTTCGGCGCCGCACGAGTTGCGGCGATCGGTGCGAAGAGCGCGCAACGACTCGCGGAGTTCGGCGTGCGCGCCGACCTCGTTCCCAACACCGCGATCGCCGAAGAGCTCGCAGCGGAGATCCTCCACCGCGCACGCCCGGCTTCGCGCATATTGCTCTATCGCGCGCAAGAAGGGCGGGACGTATTACCGAGCTTGCTCTCGGCCGAGGGATTGCAGGTCGACGATGTCGCCGCCTATCGAACGCGTTTCGTGCGCGACGCGAACTTCGCCGAGAAGGCGGCGCGCGCGGATCTCCTCGCGTTCACCAGCGAATCGACGGTGCGCGGCTATCTCGAGCAATTCCCGAATGTAGAGGCCGCGATCGAGAGCGCGCGGGGCAAATGCATCGGCGCAATCGGCCCCGTCACCGCCGCGGCCGCACGCACGTTAGGATTCCACGTCGATTTCGTTGCCGACCTAGCGACGACCGATGCGCTCCTCGACGCGTTCGAAGCGCAGCTCGACGCCGACGGATGAAGCACCGCGCGCTGACGCGCGACGGCACGATTGCAGCCGCGTTCGTTGGTGCCGCGACACTGCTTGGCTTTCACGCGCTCGGCGCGTTGGTGCTCTTCGCGTTTTTCGTTCCCTCGATCGTTCTATCGCGGCTTCCGCACCCGCACGCCGAGCGCATCCGCGACGTCGATAAACAGGGGCCGCGCGACGCGCGACAGGTCGTTGCAAACGGCGGCGTTGCGGCCGCCGCAGCCTTACTCGCGTTCTTTTTTCCGCCGGCGCATGTCATCGCCGCAGCGGCATTCGTCGGAGCGTTCGCAGCGGCTTCGGCCGACACGTGGGGAACCGAGATCGGCACCCGATACGGCGCCAACGTGCGTTCGATTTTCAACTTTCGCAACGAGACCGCCGGCCTCTCGGGCGGCGTCACGACGTTGGGAACGCTCGCCGAAGTCGCCGGAGCATTCGTCGTTGCCGAAACGGCGGCGCTCTTCGCGCTCGTTCCTCTCGCCGCGGGAGCGATCGGCGGGATCATCGGAGCGTTCGCCGATTCCTACCTCGGAGCGATCGTGCAGGAGCGCCGCACCTGCGATAATTGCGCGCGAGATTGCGAGACCGATCCGCATCTCTGCGGCATGCCGACGCGGCGAACCCGCGGCATCTCCGGTTTTCGCAACGACGCGGTGAATTTCAGCGCAACGCTCGTCGGCGCGCTAGCAAGCGTGCTCGTCGGTACGCTCTACGCGCGCTATTTTCCGTAGGTCTTGCGCAGGTAGGCGATGATGGCGTCGTCATCGTCGGCGATCTTCACGGCACCATCGACCAACGATGGAATGCCCGTCCGGCCGAAGAGCTCTTTTACGATCGTTCGCTCGCCGTGGTTCCTCGGCACGTTCACGACGCGATAATCGAGCAGCAGGTCGGTCATGACCCCCCGCACCCGCGCACAATAGCCGCACCATTCGGCTTGATAGAGAACGATTTCGGTCGCGATCATAGGGAGTGAATAGGCAAAACCGCGCGCCGCCCCTGCTACCGAGAGCATTCTCGCTTCCCGCCGTCGAAAGTCGCAGGGCTTCCAGCCGGACTATCGATGATGCTCGAGCGTAGCGACGACCGACGGCGACGGATGAGCGCGGCCCTGGTCGCCTCGCTCGCGCTCCACCTCGTGCTGCTCGCCCTCATTCCCTCGCTGGTCGCGGTTCGCTCGCGCCGTCCGAGCGTCGCGACGATCGCCTTCGCACAGGTCGCACGCATCGAACTCGCGCAGGCGCGCCGCACCCCTCAGCCGACTCGCTCGCCGGCGCCTCCCGCGCCCCCGGCCCGACGGCGAGCTCGCCACATGAAGCCGCAGCCGCTTCCCGTCGCCCCCGCCCCGGCCTCGCAGCGGCCGGCACGGCGTCGTTCGCTCGTCGCGAGCGCGCCGATCGCGCTCGCCGCCACCCCCGCCTCGCCGAGCCCCGCACCGAGCGCGACTCCCGGCCCGGCAGCGACGGCGAGCCCGGCTCCGGTGCGCCTTGCGAGCACCGAACGACTCGACCGCGGCGGCTATATGCCCTTTGGCGCGCGACAGGCTCAGCCCGTCCTCGATGCGATAACGGCACGGCGCCTGCAGGCGCTCGATCTCCACGCAACGATGAAGGTGCGCGTCGACGGGAACGGCCGCATCCTCGCGCTCTCGTTCACTCCGCCGATCGATGCCGAGAGCCGCGAACGAGTCCTCGCGCTCCTAGCCAACGCCTCCTGGGATCCGGCTGTCTGCGGCGGCGGGCTTGCCTGCACCGGCGAAACGACGATACGCCTCTAGGCGACGATCTCAGCCCGAGTAGCGCCGCAGCGCGTCGGGCTTGTCACATCGAGTAGGCTGCGCAGCAGCCGTATCGAGATGCAGCGCCGCAGCGCGTATGTGTCACCCCGAGTAGCGCCGCAGCGCGTATGTGTCACCCCGAGTAGCGCCGCAGCGCGTATCGAGGGGCAACAAAACGCACGCGAGCGGAGCCTGCGTGCACCCGACGAGCGCTTAAGCGAGG
>DAHUYY010000242.1 GCA_027306845.1 Vulcanimicrobiota bacterium
CAATGTGCGAGCGGATTTATTTTTACCAATTCGAAGCGCCGATCCCACTCTACGACGGGAGTCTGCGAGCGTGTCGCGGTTTGGTCGCGGCGAATGCCGGAGATCCACGCGCGATACGGGCGCAAAAATGCGCGTTGCGCTTCAACCTTCCGCAGTTCGCAGCAGCGGTTGGGATCGCTCTCCCAAAGTCGCTCGCCGTAAAGCGATGCTTGTCGTTCGAGCGTCAGCGGCGCTTGCACCGCGATTGGCGCGATCCCATATCGCGCGCTAACCGCCTGGATATGCGCGTAGGTTTCTTCGTGCAAGAGTCCGGTATCAAGATAAAAAACCGGTACGCTCCGATCGAGCTCGAGCAGTTGGTCGAGTAATACCATACCGCTCGGCCCTCCGAACGAACATGCGGCAACGATCGAACCGGAATAACGCGCGAGCGCCCAACGTAAAATCTCCGTCGAGCTCGCCGCCGAAAGTTCGACAGCTATGCTCTGAAGTTCTTCGCTCGATTCGGCATTCACGACGCATCCGTTCTGCGCTGTGTCACGTTACGGACCCTTTTTTACCGGCAGGCCGCGCTGAACCCATCGCAGCATGCCGCCGGCCATATTGTAACTCGTTCCAAAGTGCCCGGAGCGATCGAGCGCGCTCTGTGCGTGTGCGCTACGCGCCCCGGAGCGGCAGATACAGATAATTTCGCGGTCGGTCGGCACCTCGGCAACACGTGCAGCCAACTGCCCGAGCGGAATCAGCGTCGCCCCCTCGATATGCCCGTCGGCCCATTCCGCGGGTTCGCGGACATCAAGAAGAAAGGCGCCTGCGTGCGCTTTCGTGGGAACCTCCTTGGGGTCGATCTCACCGGGCAATGTTTCGTCCTTTCCTCAATCGCTAATCGCTCCATTTGGAGAAGAGAGGATTCGCGTGTCATTGACCCTCGTCATTCCCTTGGACCGAGAATAAGGTAGACTACCCCTAAGGAGGGTCGGATATGGGCGACGGTCCGTTGGTCTTGAAGCTCTTTCTTGTCGTGGCGGTCGTCGCGATTGCGGCGATGCTCCTGGTCGCACTCTACGGGGCGAGGGCGCCTTTGCCGCAGAGCGTCGTCAACGATGCCGGCTACCGAATTCGCAAACTCTGGCTCGGGCTCGTGCTGGTCGTTGCCGCGGCTGCCTTCGTCCTGACGCTTCCGTTCTTCCCTTATCCGTGGGCGCAGGCGTCGCCCGGGGCGCGCCACATCGAAGTAACGGCGGCGCAGTATGCATTTGTGATGCCTGCAGTCGTCCCGGCTAATGTGCCGCTCGTCTTCGATGTTACCTCGCAAGACGTCAATCACGGGTTCGGCATTTATGCTCCCGACGGCAGACTCTTCGCGCAGGTTCAGGCGATGCCGGACTACGTCAATCACCTCCCGATCGAATTTCATAAAAAGGGGCATTATGTCGTGAGGTGCCTGGAATTTTGCGGAATCGGCCACGCTTATATGCACGGAGGTTTTGACGTTCGATGAAAATTATGTGGACCTATATCGTGGCGGGGCTGACGATATTCGGATTGATGCTGCTGGTGGGAATCGGCTTGCGCGCCTCGCAGGCCGGGTGGTTGCCGATCGATCCGGGTACGTTCTACTCGCTGTTGAGCCTGCACGGCGTCGGGATGATTACCGCGATGGCAATCGCGGGCCTCGGGCTTCTCTGGTATCTCGTCGATCGCGATATAAAATTGGACGCGCGTCTAGCGATGCTCGCCTTTGTATTCTTCGCGCTCGGGGTGCTCGCCGTTATCGTCAGCGTCATTTTCGGCCATTACGGCGCGCTGTGGACGATGCTCTACCCGCTCCCGTTCGTCGGAACGACGTGGCCTTCATGGGCGACCGGATTATGGTTGATCGGCGTGGCGTTGGTGATGCTCGGTTTCATGCTGATCTGCGCGCAACTTCTCGGCGCTATCTTGCGTCAGTACGGCGGCTTAGGGTCGGCGCTCGGTATCGATTATGTCTTTCATCGAAAGCGGTTTGAAGCAGCCGGAAAACATCCGCCGAGCCCGCAGATACTCGCTGCGACCGTCGTTTCAATCGACGGATTGATCGGCGGTGCGTCGGGGCTTCTCGTCGGAATCGCAATGATCGCTCATTGGCTCGACCCACATGTCGCGATCGATCCGCTCTGGGCGAAGAACCTTACCTACCAATTCGGGCACACGTTCGCCAATCTCACCATGTATATGGCGGTCGCCGGTATTTACGTGGCGCTCCCAATCTGTACGAAGCGCGCATACCACTCCTCGGTCCCCTTGGTGGTGGCATGGTGGGGGACGCTGATATTCGTGATTATTGCCTACTTCCACCATCTGTATATGGATTTCGTGCAATGGCCGGCAGTTCAATATATCGGTGAAATTAGTTCCTACCTTGCCGCGGTGCCGGTGGTTGTCGTGACGGTCTTCGGCGGCCTCATGCTCATCCATCGTTCGGGCATGAAATGGACGTTGGGCTCCACCTTCTTTTTCGCCGGCATGGTCGGCTGGATCGTCGGCGGGAGCGCCGCGATACTCGACGCCACGATTCCGTTCAACGTCGATCTCCATAACACGTTGTGGGTACCGGCGCACTTCCATACCTATCTCTTGGAAGGCGTTCTGCTCTTTATATTGGGATGGGTCTTTGTTTCACTGGAGCAACGTGCCGATAGCAGTTCGAATGCGTTCGTGCGCTGGGTTGTCGGGCTCGGTATCTTCGGTGGCGGTGCGCTCTTTCTGATTCCGTTTTACATCGCCGGAGCGGCCGGGGTTC
>DAHUYY010000243.1 GCA_027306845.1 Vulcanimicrobiota bacterium
AGGCGACGCTGACAAGGTGGTCGAAAGTCGACCGCGCAGGTAGCCGATGTGAGGGCGTGCGAGATATCAATCCGGAACGCCTTCTTGCCCCCGCCGGAAGGTTGGGAACGTTCACGTTCCAGTAGCGCTCCGGCGGCAGCTCGGCGAGCGCATGCGGCACGAGCGCGCGAGCCTGAGCGGCGGCGCTCTCCCAGCGGCGCTCCATCGCCCGGTCGTCGGGGTCGCTCGCGAGGGAGACGGCGAGCGCGCGAACGCCGAGAAGGACCGCCTCGACGGCGCCGGCGACCGTGCCGGAATAGTTGACATCGTCGGCGAGATTCGGCCCGTCGTTGATGCCGCTAATGACGAGCGTCGGCCGCGTGCCGCAGAGCTCCCCGATGCCGATGACGGCGCAGTCGGCCGGCGTTCCGGTGCAAGCGTAGGCGAGAACGCCCTCGATTCCTTCGTATGGCGTCACGCCGACGGAATCGTCGGTGGTGATCGCGTGGCTCACGCCGCTACGGTTGCCGTCGGGCGCAACGACGACGATCCGCGCGAGTTCGGCGAGCTCGCGAGCGAGCGCGTGGAGGCCGGGCGAAGCGACTCCGTCATCGTTGGTTAGGAGAATCGTCGGCGTACGCATCGGTGCGCGCTTCGAGTGCGTCGACGCCCCTGCCTGCAGGCGATTCCCGCGCGTGCAGACAACAGAGCGCGCCGTGCCCTCCACATCCGTCGCGTCGTCGCCTTCGAACCCGACGTTGCTGTCGCGCCTCGATTCGCTCGCGTGGTCGCCGATGCACACCCGCATCGCCGTCGCGCTGGGCATCGCCTGGGTGCTCGACGGTTTCGAGACCGCAATCGTCGGACCGGTGCTCTCCAGTATCGCCGCACATCTGCATTTTCAAGCGAGTTTAGCGGCCTGGGTCAACCCCATCTATACGATCGGCATGCTCGTCGGCGCCCTCGTCTTCGGGGAGCTCGCCGACCGCCTCGGGCGCAAACGCCTCTTTATGGTCACCCTTGCGATCTACGCCGTTGCGACGATCTTGACGGGGTTTGCGTGGAATTATTTTTCGCTCGTGTTCTTTCGTTTCTTGACGGGCATCGGCATCGGCGGTGAATTTTCGGCGATTAATTGTGCGATCGACGAATTCGTTCCGGCGCGCTTTCGTGGGCGTACCGACGGCCTCATCAACGCTTCGTGGAATATCGGCGCTATTGCGGCCTCGGGGATCGCGCTCTACGCACTGGGGAACGTCGGCGGAGCAACGTGGCGACTGGTCTTTTGGTTCGGCGCACTCTTAGCGGTCGGCGTGCTGATCGTTCGCCGATTCGTGCCGGAATCTCCGCGCTGGTTACTCGCGCGAGGGCGCGTTGCCGAGGCCCGCGATATCGTGGCGGTCGTCGAAGCCGCAAGCGGCGCGCAGACGGTCGTCGATCCCGATCTTCCCATCGAATTTACACCGCTCGTGCCGCTCTCGGGATATTTCGGGCAGATCGCAGAGCTCTTTCGGGCGACGCCGCGACGCTTATTCTTTGCTTTCGTGGTGAACCTCGCTCAAGTTATGCCCTACTACGGCATCCTCGCGATCGCCGGCATCGCGATCTTTCCCGCCGTCGGCATGCACGGCCAACAGATTCCATTGCTCTATCTGTTAGGGGCGTTCTGCGGCTTTAGCGGGCAGGTCGTTTCATCGCTGCTCATGGATCGATGGGGGCGTCGTCCGACGATGCTGCTGGGATTTACCCTTTCGGCAATCGGTTCTATCGCGCTGGCGTACGCGCTCGGAAATACCGTGCACTTCGTGATCTCGTTCGCCGTCTTTAGCTGTTTTAGCGCCTGGGTGGGCTCGGGGGCCTACGTCATCACGAGCGAGCTCTTTCCGACGCACTTGCGAGCGACCGGAATCGGTCTCTCGGTGGCGGTAGGGCGGGTCGGTGCGATCGCCGCACCGGTAGTATTCTACGCGCTCTTTGCGCGCGCCGGGGTCGCCCCGGTCTTCGTTGCGATGGCAGGAATATTCGCGGCCGGCTCGCTCGCATTACTCTGGTGGCTACGTTACGGTGTCGAAGGACGGAATCGTTCGCTCGAAGAGATGTTAACCCAGGGCGTATTATAGACTTGTGATGAAGAACGACGAATTACCGGCGACCTACGATCCGGCAAGCGTGGAGACGGCTCGCTATGCGTGGTGGGAGAGGAAAGCGCTCTTCCACGAAGAGCCCGATCCGGCTCGGCCGCCGTTTATCATCGCGATGCCGCCGCCCAACGTCACCGGTCGCGCGCATTTAGGGCACGGATCGACCTATACGCCGATGGATATTCTCACGCGCTATCATCGCATGTTGGGAAACAACGCCGACTGGTTGCCGGGAACCGATCACGCCGCGATCGCAACCGAATCGGTTCTCGTGCGCGAACTCGCAAAGAGCGGTGAGAGCCGTGAATCGCTCGGGCGAGAGAGCTATCTCGAACGGGCATGGGCTTGGGCGCGCGAGTACGGCGGAACGATCGAGCAGCAGTTTCGGAGGCTCGGTTTCGGCCCCGATTGGGAGCGTGCGCGCTTTACCATGGACGACGGACTTTCGGCCGCCGTCTGCAGTGCATTCGTGCGTCTCTATCGCGAAGGCTCGATCTATCGCGGAAAGCGATTGATTCACTGGGATCCGAAATCGCAGACGACGCTCTCCGACGCCGAGATCTACGAGTTGATCTTCCTCCCCGGATTCTCCACCGCCGAGAAGACTACCGATCTCTCCGGTCGCGGCGTCGGCATGGACGTC
>DAHUYY010000244.1 GCA_027306845.1 Vulcanimicrobiota bacterium
CGTTATAGACGCCGAGCAGATCGGGCGAATGCGGAACGAAGGCGCTGTAGGTAGGGATGCTCGTGCGGTCGAGCAGCGTCGTGTCGGCGACGCGCGTGATGCCGTACCGGCGCCGCAATTCGGGGAGCAGCGCGAGCGTCCGTGCAAACGGCACCGCCCGGTCGTAGGTGCCGGCGGCTTTCGGCATCGTCGCGGGCAGCGCGATCGGCGAGCTGTCGCGCGGAGCGAAGCTCGCGGCCGAGAGGGCGGTCGGTGCGGCGCGTTCATCGCGCCGCCACGGGCGCGCCAACGCGCGCTGCACGCTGCGCAGGGCGAAGCGCGCATCGTGTCGTTTCAAATCGCCCTCGCTGCGGGCAGTCGTCAGCAGCGCCGCGCGCGAGCGCGACGGTGCGTGCGCGACGCACTCTTCCCAACTGCGCTCCATGTAGTAGATCGTACGCGATCCGGCGATGAAACGTTGCGCCTCGTCGGCGTTCAAGAGTTTGCGGCGCACGGCGAGCCAGGCGACGTAGCGGACGTTTACCAGTGGAACCGTCATCGCGAGGTGCGTCTGCGGATGGGTGAGCAGGGCGACTTCATCGTCGCCGTCGATTTCCTCGGTCGCGTACCAACGCGCGATCGCTCCGAAGGTAACGAAACCGTAGGGCGCGCACTCGACGCCGCGCAGCGCGCCCATGCTCGATGCGCCGAACATGCGTGCATGTGCGAGCGCGGCGAAGCACTCTTTTGGCGATGGAGCGAGATCGTGGTGAAAAACACCGTCGATCAGCAGCACGGCATCGTAGTCGCGCGCCGCACTTTCGATGTCGCCGCGCCCTGCGGGCGGCAGGTAGGTTGCGCCGGAAATAACAACGCGGTCCTCGCTCGGAAGCGAGGGTCCGCAAAAAATAGCGAGCGTTTCACCCATCGCGCCGAGGCGTTGGCGCGCGGACTGGAAGAACCCTGGTGCTAGACCGGGGCCTCCTCGACAACGCGCTCGATCGCCGCGACCACGCGGTCAAAACCTTTGCCGCCCGCTTGAAAATGGCGCAATTCGTGATTGCGGTTGAAGACATAGAACGCCGGCACGAACTGGTTTTCGAATCGATCGACGAGCCTGTGCTCGTTATCGATCGCACACGGTTGCGTGAGGTGCATCTCACCGCGTGCGTCGGCTTCGACCGCAGCGAGATCGAGTTCGTTCTCCGAGCGCGGTTGATGGATTGCAACGAATGCAACGCCGAGCGGCGCAAAGCGGTCGCGCACGTGGGCGAATGCCTCGGCGCTTTCGTGGCAGAGGTGGCAGCTTAGCGACCAAAAGCTAACGACGACGGGCTTCCCGGCGAGTTCCGCGGCGCTCGGCGCGCCGCCCGCGCACCAGGTTGCAACCCCCTCCAACGATGGGAGAGGGTTGCGCATCCGGAGTGCCATTATGCTTTTTGCAACAGGGCTTTGCCGGGCTTCCATTCCGCCGGGCAGAGCCCGCCGGTTTGTAGCGCCTGCAATACGCGAAGCGTCTCTTCAACGCTGCGGCCGACGTTATCGTCGGTAACGACCGCATACTTCAGCACGCCGTCGGGATCGATGATGAAAAGCCCGCGTTGCGCAACGCCGCTCTTCTCGTCGAGAACGCCGTACGCACGCGCGACCGATTTCGTGAAATCGGAGACGAGCGGGAACTGCGTGCCGGCGATGCCGTTCTTCTCACGCGGCGTGTTCAGCCATGCCCAGTGGCTGAAGACCGAGTCGGTCGAACAGCCGAGAATCTCGCAATCGAACTCTTGAAATTCAGAGGCGCGATCGGAGAGCGCGGTGATCTCCGTTGGGCAAACGAACGTGAAGTCGAGCGGATAGAAGAAGAAAACTAACCATTTGCCGCGATAGTCGCTTAACGCGATCTCTTTTCCGAGATCCTTCGCACTGGTCGCACCCTTGGTGCTGGCCAATGTAAACTCCGGGGCTGCTTTACCAACCTGAACCATACTCTATGAATCTTCCTTACGCGCGAGCGGGATGGTGAGGATATTTTGCGGCCGACGAATCGGCCATCCGATATGACGCGCCCTCGCCCCGGGGGGTTGCAGCGGGCTCCGCCCCTCCTGTGGATGCTTCCGGGAAGGAAATGTCGCGTACGGTTGACTTTATGTCATAAATACTATACATTTTTCCGATGATTGACCGTACGAATGGGCGCCGATACGCCCTGGAGATCTCGGGCGCGCTCCTCTTCTATATGCTCGGTTTGTTCGTGAGCCTCGCCCTCCTCGGGCGCCCGGAGCTCACCACGCTCGAACGCACGCTCGCCGCGCTGCTGCCGATTCCCGGCGTCATGCTGCTCTTCTGCGCGCTGGCCCGCCACATCGCGCGTATCGACGAACTGCAACGCCAGATTCTGCTCGAAGGCATGGCCGTCGCCGGGGGAATTACCGCGATGCTGGCGATCACAGCCACCTTCGTTGAAAACGCCGGTATCGCCAGGCCGCCTTCGTGGGCCTGGTTTGTCTGTTTTATGGCGATATTTTCGATCGGTGCCGCGTACGCGCGTCGCCGCTACGAATGAAGAATCGCCTCCGCGTCTTGCGGGCGGAACGCGAGCTCACGCAGGCCGATCTCGCCGATCGCATCGGCGTCTCGCGCCAAACCATCGTCGCACTCGAAGCGGGAAGGTACGCGCCGTCGCTGACGCTGGCGTTCAAACTCGCGAAATTGTTCTCCCAGCCGGTCGATTCTATTTTCGACCCGGATGCAAACGAGTAGGGGGAGATCGAGTTATTCCGACTGA
>DAHUYY010000245.1 GCA_027306845.1 Vulcanimicrobiota bacterium
CGAGGCGGTGCGAGAAACGGCCCTCGATACGCGGCGGAGTTTACCCCGAGCTTGTCGAGGGGCGCTACTCGGGCTGACAAGTTGGCGCGCTTGTCACGCCGAGTAGCCGGCTTGTTACGGATCGGTCTTCGGACGGATCGTTCTTTTCGCCGGCCAGAGATAGAGAAATGGAGCGAGTACGAATATCGCGATACTCGTCGTCGTATTGAGAAACGAGACGGCGACGGCAAGCGAGCAGATCGCCGGCAGAATCATCATGCGCAAGGCTTCCAGCCGAATCACCGGCCGCGGGAGCTTGGCGTCGATGAGCCGATGTTCGTGCGTCGCGTACCACCAGATCGCCAGTAGCGAGACGCCGAGCAGCGAGATGTTCGCGCCGTAGACGGCGATTGCCGTGCGGCTATCGTCGAATGCGCCAAGCAAGCCGGCCGAGAATGGCGTAACGACGACAAAGAGCATGAACAACAAGTTGAGCCAGAGCAGCGTCCGATCGGAGCGCTTCACGAAGATGAAGACATGGTGGTGAAGCACCCAATAGAGCCCGACGATGAAGAAGCTGACGGCAAAGGTGCGCATGTGATGCCAGAGCATCGCGACGTAGGGCCAAACGCTCGTGCCCTCGGGGTGGGCGGGAATGCGCAGGTCGAGAACGAGCAGCGTCATTGCAACGGCGAAGATATTGTCGCTGAGCGCTTCGATGCGGGCGGTGCTCGCCGCTTCGGGCAAGGTGTGGGTGCTAAAGATATTCATTCTTTCTGATGTTCCTATGCTCTGTACGATAGCCGGGCGCGGAAAGTTCGGTGCCCGCCTGCTTGCGGGGCCTCGTCGATCGCGGTAGAGTCGGAAGAGGAGGGCTCGCTATTGGGAACCGCCGTCGTCGCCGATCGCATTCAGTTTGCATTCACCGTGATGTTCCACTACCTCTTTCCGATCGCGACGATCGGGCTCGCTCCGTTTATCGCCTGGTTCGCCTGGCGCTCCGCACGCGGAAACGACGAGGTCGCTCTACGCGCCTCCGTTTTTTGGACGAAGATCTTCGCGATCAATTTCGCTATCGGCGTCGTCACGGGAATTCCGATGGAGTTCGCCTTCGGCGCGAATTGGGCGCTCTTCTCAGCGAAAGCCGGTGCGGTGATCGGGCAACCACTGGCGATGGAGGGAGTCTATGCGTTCTTCCTCGAGTCGGTCTTTCTCGGCATCATGCTCTACGGGCGGCGGCGCGTCTCGCCGCGGCTCTACGCATGGTCGGCGACGCTCGTCGGCGCCGGTTCGTGGCTCTCGGGCTTCTTTATCGTCGCGACCGATGCGTGGATGCAACACCCGGTCGGCTATCGCATCGCGGGCGACGGAAGCATTCGGCTTGCGAACCTCGGCGCGTTGCTGCTCTCCCCCTTTGCGTGGTGGCAATACGCTCACGTGCTGATGGGAGCGTTGCTCGCGGGTTCCTTTATCGTCGCCGGCGTCGGTGCCTATTATCTGCTTGCACGACGCGATCTCGAAGACGGCCGTCGGTACGTTCGAATGGGCGTTCTCGTGGCGCTCGTCGCTTCGGCGTTGGTGATTTTCCCGACCGGCGATCGCAATAGCGCCGACGTCACGAAATATCAGCCGGTGAAACTTGCCGCGATGGAAGGGCTCTTCCATTCAACCGACGGCGCGCCGTTGGCGATTATCGGAATGCCCGATACGCAACGCCGCGAACTCATCGACCCCGTGGTCGTGCCGAATGTCTTGAGCTTTCTCGCCTATGGTAATTTCACGGCGAACGTGAAAGGCCTGACGAAGTACGCCGACGCGCTTTGGCCGCCGATCGCCCTCACCTACTACGCGTATCACGTCATGGTTGGGCTGGGAACGATCTTCATTGCGATCGCCGCGTTAGCTGCGTTGCTGCTCTGGCGCCGGCGGCTAACCGAATTTCGCCCGATGTTATGGGTGTTGATGCTGGCGATGCCGTTTCCGTATATCGCCAACGAAGCGGGTTGGGTGGTAACCGAGGTCGGGCGACAACCGTGGGTGATCTACGGCATCATGCGAACCGCCGAGGCCGCGTCAACCAACGTCGCTGCAGGGGAGACGGTCTTTACCCTCATCGGTTTCGCCGGTATGTATTTTTTGCTCGGCTTGCTCTTCATGCTCTTAGTGCTGCGGGAAATCGGCATCGGCCCCAACGCCGCCGCGCACGCAGCTGCGGAGATTGAAGCATGAACGCCGTTGCCTTCGCCCTCCTTGCAACGATGATTGCGATATACGTTATTCTCGATGGATACGATCTCGGCGTCGGCGCAGTCGTGCCGTTCGTCGCGCGCAGCGGCGAAGAGCGGGCGGCGGCGATGGCGAGTATCGGCCCGTTCTGGAACGGGAACGAAGTTTGGCTGATCGCCGCAGGCGGCGTGCTCTTCGCGCTCTTTCCGCGCGCGTACGCCTCGGCGTTTAGCGGATTTTATTTGCCGTTCACCGTCGTTCTTTGGCTGCTGATGTTTCGCGGCATCGCATTGGAATTACGGAGCCATTTTTCCAGCGATCTCTGGCACGCGTTCTGGGAGAGCGCCTTCACCGGTGCGAGCGCACTGCTCGCGGTGCTCTTCGGCGTCGCACTCGGGAATCTCGTCCGCGGATTGCCGCTTGACGCAAACGGTTATTTCCTCGGCCGGTTTGCGTTTCTGCTCAACCCCTACGCGCTCGGCGTCGGTCTCTTCGCACTCCTCGCTCTGGCGCAGCACGGCCTGGCGTTCCTCGCTCTGCGCAGC
>DAHUYY010000246.1 GCA_027306845.1 Vulcanimicrobiota bacterium
CTGCACAAAGAGCCCGGCCATCGTTTTCCTGCAGCGAGCGATCTTGCACGCGCTCTGCGCGAGGCGCGCGAACGCCCCAACGTCGCCGCGTTTGCAACCACCGATGACGCGCCGGCGAGCTTGCGGAGCCCGCTTCCGCCGCGGCGCTCGCCGTTACCCGATCGACGGAACATCGATGTACCGCGCAGAAACACCATCGCCCGCGGCAACGCGGCGACGATTCCGCTCTTTATCGTGCTCGCGATCGTCGCAGTGATAGCGGGGTATGCGATCTTTGGGGAGTTCGGTGGAAGCGTCGGTGGGCGCGTCGCTCTCGCCGACTTCCGTAATATGAGCGTTGCGCAAGCGCAAGCGGCGATCGTCGCCGACGGGCTCGCAGTGCGCTTTCTCCAGAGTCCGAGCAATCGCGTACCGGCGGATCGGGTGATTCGGCAGAATCCGCCGCCGGGTTCGCTGGTGCAGAAGGGCTCGCTCGTCGAACTCATCGTTAGCAACGGCTTACCGCTGGTCGGCCTTCCCGACGTGCGCGGATTTCTCGCCGGCGATGCGCAGCGCAGCCTGAGCGAACAAGGGTTCCACGTCCGTATCGACCGTCGGTACGATGCGGCGGCAAAGGAGAGCGTTATCGCGCAGCAGCCCGCTCCCGGTGCAAGAGCGCGCGCGCATTCTTTGGTGGTGCTGATCGTTTCAAACGGGCCCAAACCGATCGACGTGCCCAACCTCGTCGGGCTCGATCTTTCCGCTGCGCAGCAATTGGCTGCAAAATTGGGATTATCGCTCGACGTCATCCAACAGAGCCCGATTCCCGGAGTCGCGGCCGGCACGATCGCGTCGCAAGATCTCGTCCCGGGACAGTCGATCGCGCAGCGCGCGACGTTGCACGTGGTCGTGAGCACGGGTGCGGGCAATGTGGGGCCGCCGGTTGTCGTTCCGAATCTCGTCGGCATCGGAGCCGATGCCGCCCGAACGCAGTTAGCACGGCTTGGACTTTTGGTGACGCTCTCCTATAGCGTCGATCCCACGGCGAGCGGCACCGTTTTGGCTCAGCAACCGAATGCTTCGAGTTCGATCTCGCCGGGTTCGAGCATCGCGCTTACCGTCGCCGTTCCCGGCGAAATTCCCGATACCGAAGGGATGACGGTCGAACAGGCTCGCAAGACGCTCGAAGATGCGGGGTATCACATCGGCTCGATTCGTTATACGACGACCGAGGGCGCGGACGGCAATGTCGTCCACACCGAACCGCTCGTGGGAACGACGCTCGCGCCGGGTTCGAACGTAACGCTCGTGGTCAACGGAAAGTCATGAGAATCCTCGGTATCGACCCTGCGCTTCGCGTCACCGGGTATGGGGCGATTGCGGTGAATGGAGAGAGCGTGACGTTAATTGAGGCGGGTACGATCGCGCCGCGCGTGCAGGACGCGCTTGAGATTCGGCTCGCGCGTTTGCACGATGGAATCGCCGGGGCGATTCGGCAGACCGCCCCGACGCATATCGTGATCGAAGAACTCTATACAACCTACCGCAATCCCTCAACGGCGATTCTGATGGGGCACGCGCGCGGCGTTCTCTGCTTAGCGGGAGCGCAAGCGGGGATTCCGGTGGCGACCTTGGGGCACTCGTACGTCAAGCGCGCCTTAGTCGGCTCGGGCAGCGCGCGAAAAGAGCAGGTAAACGCGATGGTGGTGCAGCTCTTACATCTGCGGCGAGCTCCCGAGCCGAACGACGTCTCCGATGCGCTCGCCCTGGCCCTTGCTTTTGCTCGGCGATCGACTCGACGCGGGCTGCCGTTCCTCGAGCGTTAGGGGGCGCATGATGTTTTCGCGAATTGAAGGGCGATTGATCGAGCGCGACGGCGAGCGGATCGTGCTCGATGTCGGTGGTCTCGGCTACGAGATTCTCGTCCCACCCTGCGTTGCCGAGAAACTGCCGGAGGAGGCTGGTACGCCGGTGCGGCTCGAAATCTATTCGGTGTTATCGTTGGAGCAGAAGAGCGGGCGATTTTCGTATTACGGTTTTTCAAACTCCGTCGAGCGTGCATTTTTTGAGGCGCTTCTCGGCGTTTCGTCGATCGGCCCGCGTTCGGCGATTCGCGCCTTCTCCGTTCCGATGAATCGCATCGCGGCGGCGATCGAACGAGGCGATCACGCGTTTCTCAAAACGTTACCGGGTATCGGCCAACAGAAGGCGCGCGATATCGTTGCGAAGTTGCAGGGAAAAGTCGCGCGGTTTCTTCTGATTCAAGAAGCACCGGAGAGCGCTGCAAAGCGGATGCCGGATTTTGCCGATGAAGCGCTGGCGGTGCTGTTGCAGCTGGAATATCGCCGTTCCGAGGCGGAGAAAATGTTACGCGACGTTCTCACCGCGCGCCCCGAAATTATCGATGCCGAGCGCCTATTGGCGGCGATTTACGAACGGCGTAGCGAACCGGCGGCGGAGACGCGATGAGCGAAGATGCCCGCAAACGGCTCTTTGGCCCTGAGGACACCGAGCCTCTCGACGAATCCTCGCGTCTTCTCGACCCGGTAGCCGCGCTTGAAGACGAGGTACTCGGGGCCGGTCTACGCCCACGCAGGTTCGACGAATACGTCGGGCAGGAGCAGGTCGTTGAAAATCTGCGCATCGCCATCGACGCCGCACAGCGCCGCGACGAGCCGCTCGAGCACGTGCTGTTCTACGGGCCTCCGGGTCTTGGAAAGACGACGCTAGCAGCACTTATCGCTCGCGAGAT
>DAHUYY010000247.1 GCA_027306845.1 Vulcanimicrobiota bacterium
GGTGAACGTCGCATCGACGGTCATCAACGGCGGCACGCTCTACAAACCGGAAATCGTGCACGAGATTCGCAGCCCCGACGGCAAACTCATCAAAACGATCTATCCGCAGATTATTCGCCGCGTGCCCGCAACCCAAGAAGCGCTACGTTACGTGCGCCTCGGGATGGCGAAAGTAACGGATCCTGGCGGCACCGCATACGGCGAAGCGATACCGGGCTTGCCGTATTCCGGCAAAACCGGCACCGCCGAGACCGGCGTCGGGGGCAGCGGAGCGAACACGACATGGTTCGTTGCATGGGCCCCGACGAAGCATCCGAAAATCGCGATCGCCGTCTTCGTGGACCGGAGCGGCGGCTACGGCTCCGAAGTCGCCGCGCCGATCGCGCGCGAAATCATGGTGAAATACTTCCGCGTGAAAAACGCGCACTAAGGCCTTCTATCGGCGAGCTTTTTCGGGCCTGCGCGTCGTCGACGTCAGCGGCTAGCTCGCCGGGCAGGAGCTTGTGGAAGTCACCGGAGCGCGATGGGGATATCTTGCTCGGTTGCGACGCCGGCGGTGTTACGCGCGATGATGCGGGCTGTGTAGTTACCGCGCGCGACCCGCGGGATGTGTGGCGCCTGATAGCTCAGCACAAACTCGCCGAAGTCCGTGCGCGGCAGGTTGATCGAGTACCCTGCCACGCGCACCTCGACGCTCGCCACATTCGTGGACGTGGTTACCGTGCCGGAAATAATCTCTCCCGAGTGGATGACGCTTTGATTGAATTGCACGGCCAGAATCTGCGGCGCGGCATTCGGAGGTAGGACCAGCGGCGTCGGCGCCGGCGTGGGTGTAGCGATCGGAATCGGCGTGGGCGAAGGGCTAGGCAGCGGGCTCGGACTCGAGGCCGGCGATGCGGCCGGACTAGGGAGCGGGATGGGAGCTGCGGCCGGACTAGGGAGCGGGGTCGGAGCCGCGGTCGGCGCACTCGTCGGAGTGGCGAGCGGTAACGGAGCCACGGGCGGGGTGGGCGCTGGCGCCGGCGACATCGCTTGCGGCGCGACCAGGGCTAAGAACGCGAACATAACCATGGATCCGAGCATTGAGTCCTCCCACGCCTGCAACGCTGCTCGAAGGCATCAAGTTGCCGGAGCGCCACTGAGTCGTCTTTTCGTTAGGCGCATCGCCCCGTTAAAGGGAAAAAGATGAGAAAAAGCAGATGATGCCTTGCTTCGGCAATTCTTTCTCCAGCGGCAAGGAAAACTAATTCTGTGAAACACGAGCGGCGATGAGTCACGAGGGGGACCTCGACGAACTCGAGGCCAACGCGGTCTATATCCTTCGTGAAGCGCGCCGTTGCGTGACACCGCTCGCGATGTTGTGGTCGATGGGGAAGGACAGCACCGCGCTGCTCTGGCTCGCGCGCAAAGCGTTTTTCGGCCGCGTACCGTTCCCGGTGGTACTGCTCGACACGGAAATGGAACTTCCGGAAGTCTACGCATTTCGCGACGAGATTTCGGCGGCGTGGGATCTGGACATCCGCAACGAGCTTTGCCCCCCCGAAGCCGAGGTCGACCAATCATTGCCGCCCGCTACGCGCGCGGCGGCGCGGAAAACCGAGGGCCTCAAGCGCCTGCTCGAACGCGAACGGTACCGCGGGATCATCGTCGGCATTCGCCGCGACGAGCAGGCGACGCGCGCAAAAGAGCGCGTCTTTAGCCCGCGCTCGGTTCAAGGTGATTGGGATGTCCGTCACCAGCCGTCTGAGTTTTGGAACCACTACACGACGAAGGTGCCCGAAGACGCGCACCTTCGCATTCATCCGTTGCTGCACTGGACCGAGGCGGATGTTTGGCGCTACCACCGCCGGGAGAACATTCCGTTCGTTCCGCTCTACCTTGCGCGGAGCGGCATGCGCTACCGATCCCTCGGAGAGAAGAACATCACCGTGCCGATCGAGAGCACGGCTGCAACGCTCGACGAAATAATCGCAGAACTTGAAACGACCCGCGAACCCGAACGCGCGGGGCGCGTGATGGATAACGAGCAAGAAAATTCGTTCGAGCGCTTGCGCTCAGGCGGGTATATGTAATGGCCTCGCGCGGAACGCTCAAGCTCGCCTTCATCGGGCACGTGGACCATGGAAAGTCGACCACTATTGGCCGCCTGCTGCACGAGACGGGTGCATTACCGCCCAAGAAAATCGCCGAGATCGCAGCCGCCAGCGAGCGCCGCGGTGTGCCGTTCGAATGGTCGTTCGTACTCGATGCCCTGCAGGCCGAGCGCGACCAGGCGGTCACCATCGACACGACGCGCGTCTGGTTCACCTGGAACGACCGGCGCTACGAAATCATCGATGCGCCCGGCCACCGCGAGTTCGTCCGCAATATGCTCAGCGGCACCTCCGAAGCCGACGCCGCGGTGCTGATCGTCGATGCCGCCGAAGGCGTGAGCGAGCAGACGCATCGTCACGCACAATTGCTCGGATTGCTCGGCGTTCGCCAAGTTGCCGTGGCGATCAACAAGATGGACGCCGTGGGCTACGATCGGGCGCGATTTGACACGGTCGCACGGGGCGCGGCGGCGACCTTGCAGCGTGCCGGCATTATTGCCGCGGCGATCGTGCCGATCAGCGCGCGCGACGGCGAGAATCTGCTCGCGCTATCCCCGCGCCTGTCCTGGTATGCGGGGCCAACGCTCGTGGCTGCAATCGAGGCGTTCGTTCTGCCGTCGAGCCTCGCAGACGCACC
>DAHUYY010000248.1 GCA_027306845.1 Vulcanimicrobiota bacterium
GCTGCGTGACCAGCGCGGAATTTCGTGCGTTTGTCGACGATGGTGGTTATCGTCGGGAATCGTTGTGGAGTGCGGAGGGCTGGAGATGGCGCCTCGATGCGGGCGCCGAGCATCCGCTTCACTGGCGTCGCGCCGACGAGGGTTGGGAACGGCGGCACTTTCAACGCTACCTTCGCTTGCGCGACCGGGAGCCGGTCGTCCAGGTGAATGCGTATGAAGCCGAAGCCTGCGCTCGCTGGGCCGGGCGCAGCTTGCCGACCGAAGCGCAATGGGAGGTCGCCGCGACCGGCGCCGAGCGGCGCCGCTACCCGTGGGGCGAGCACGCGGTAGATCGGAAGTGCGCGAATCTCGACGGTTGGTACGGCGACGTCGTGAGCGTCGATGCGTTTGCCGAGGCTGCATCCTCGTGGGGGTGCGTGCAGATGATCGGCAACGTATGGGAGTGGACCGCCTCGCCGTTCCTTCCCTATCCGGGCTTTTCGCCCGACGCCTATGCGGAGTATTCGCAACCCTGGTTCGGCGTACAGCGTTCTCTGCGTGGAGGGGCGTGGAGCACCCGTGCGCGGATGATCTCCAACCGTTGGAGAAATTTTTATCTCCCGCATCGGCGGGATATTTTCACCGGGTTCCGTACCTGCGCGCTCTAAGTCGATGGCAAACATTCCGGGAGAGGGAGAGAAATCGTGTCAGTATCTGCACCGACAGTAAGTCGTCCGAACACGCGAGCATTTATTTTCGGTACGCTGCTCTTCATTGCGATCGCCGTTGTTGGGCTCTACATCGTCAAGTGGGCCCCGTATTGGGGGAAGGCGCACCTCGCCGCCGCAACCCATTCCATCGGTCCTTCGATGGTAAGCGGCACGAGCGCAGCTCCTCCGGCGGTGGGATGGGCGGCGGCGTGGCAATACACGTTAGCCTACTTTAACGCAGTCTGGACGGCGGTCGTTCTCGCGTTGCTCCTCGGTGCATCGATTCAGGTCTTCGTTCCGCGGAAATGGTTGCTCCAGCTCCTCGGCGCAGCAAATGCACGCTCGGCGGCGATCGCCGGTGCGATCTCTTTAGCCGGCATGATGTGCACGTGCTGCACGGCACCGATCGTCGTCGGAATGCGCAAACAACGCACGAGCATGGAGGGGGCTCTCGCCTTTTTCCTTGGGAACCCGCTGCTTAACCCGGCCGTCTTGATATTCATGGGCTTCGTTTTGGGATGGCAGTTCGCGGCAATTCGACTGGTCTCGGCGGTGCTGTTGATCGCGGTGGTTGTTGCCGTCGCCCATCGTTTCGGCGCGGCGCTCCCGAACACCGAGGTCGATGCTCCGAGTTTTGACCTCGCGCCGATCGAACGCCCCGACGCGAGCGTTCGTACGCTATCGCTTGCCTGGCTCAAGGAAATGTGGAATGAAATCGTGGCGATCCTCCCGGGATATATCGCGATCGTCCTGCTGCTCGGTGCCGTTCGTGCATTTCTCTTTCCACCCGGACTGACGTTGCATACCGCGGGAATTCTACCGACGGCGTTGGTCGCGCTTGCCGGTACGTTCTTCGTCGTCCCCACCGCCGGAGAGGTGCCGATCGTGCAGGCATTGCTCGCCCATGGAATGAGCACGAGCGCGGCGATCGCGCTGATCGTTACGCTCCCGGCGATTAGTCTGCCCTCGCTCTTTATCGTGCGGAAGGTTTTTCCGCGCAAGGTTCTTATCGCGACCTTCGGCATTATCTTTGTAGGCGGCGGCGTTATCGGCAGCCTCGCTTCGATCTTTTTCCACTAGCGAGCGTCGAGGTGACGAAGACCGATATTACGCGACTGACCCATCTCTCGAGTTGCGCGGGTTGAGCGTCGAAACTCGACGCACGTGCGCTCGCGCAGGTTCTGCGCGCTCTCCCTCAGATTCTCGACCCGAGAGTTCTCGTCGGCACGGCGAGCGCCGACGATGCCGGCGTCTATTTTCTCGACGACGAGCGGGCCATCGTTTCGACGCTCGACTTCTTTACGCCGATCGTTGACGATCCGTACGATTTCGGCCGGATCGCTGCTGCCAATGCGCTCTCCGACGTCTATGCAATGGGAGGGACGCCGCTCTTTGCCCTGGCGATCGCCGCCTTCCCCGAGGAGATGGACCCTGAGACGATTGGATCGATTTTGCGCGGCGGGGTCGATAGCGCGGAGGCCGCCGGGATCGCGATCATCGGCGGTCACACGATTAAAGACGATGAACCCAAATATGGACTCGCCGTTACCGGCATCATTCACCCGCAGCGGATCGTGCGAAATAACACCGGACGTAGCGGCGATGCGATTCTCTTAACGAAAGCGCTCGGCACCGGGATTCTTACGACCGCTCGTCGCTCCGATGCAATATCGGCCGAGGATCTCGCCCCGGCGGTAGCTTCGATGGTGACCCTCACTCGCGTTGCAGCCGAATGCGCGCTACGTTTTGACGTAGCGGCGATGACCGACGTGACCGGCTTCGGCTTATTAGGGCACCTTCACGAAATGCTCGGCAAGGAGATCGGTGCGCGGCTATGCGCGGCTGCGGTGCCGATGCTTCCACGCGCGATCGAACTCGCGGAGCAAAATATCGTTCCCGGTGGAACGCGGACGAATCTCGAGGCGGCAATCGGCGATGGGGCGCGGTTCGGCGACCGAATTTCGGTTGCTACGCAATTGGTGCTCGCCGATGCGCAGAGCTCGGG
>DAHUYY010000249.1 GCA_027306845.1 Vulcanimicrobiota bacterium
GCGAGCGCGCGCAGTATTCCCGGGTCGACCGCATCGCTCTCGGGATCGTACGTAACCGCGACGCAGCGGCGGATTGCTGTCGTACCCCGCAGGCGCACCCGCGCACCGATCTGCAACTCCGCACCGAGTAGATCGCGCTCGCACTCCGCTGCCGAAATCGCATCGGCGACGAGATTCGTGCGAAAGCGTCGCACGTCGAGCGTGCGTCCGCAGATCCGTTGCGCATCGGCCAACCAGGGCGCCAGCACCAGCGAGATCGGCGAATCGTCGAAGTAATGCGGCGCCGCGCTCTCGCACCGCACGGTAACCCCGCGCTGCGCGGCGATAGCAGCGGCCGTCGCATCGTCGGCGAGCCGATGGAGCCGCTCGTCCTCTTTGCCGCGATAGGTTTTACCGGTGCGCGCGTGTCCGTCGGCGATGACGAGCGCGGCAGCACGATCGCCGACGATGCCGCCGGAATCGATCTCGACCCGCGCGAGCGATTCCCCGCGCAGGCTCTTCACCGGGTAGCGATAGATCGCGCGAAGCAGCGTTACGACTCGCGCGAACGAAAGCGCCCGAGCAGATTCCGCCCCGCTTTCAGGGCATCGTTCTTCGTACGCGCGTAGAGCTGCGCGGCCTGCTCCTTGCTCATCGGGCGCCCGTGCGCGATGAGAAAACTAATGCCCTCGCCGACGACGATCGTGCCGGCATAGGCGATCGCGCCTTTAATCGGCACGCCGGCGACCGGCATGAAGCCCGAGAGTTCGCGCGCGAGCGTGCGCCAGCCCAAGCCGCCGCCGATAATCGGCAGCAGCTCCCAGAGCCGTCGGAAGTCCGGGTCGCGGCCGTAGGTCGCTTCGATCTGCATCATCAGCGCGATCTGCAGCCCGGTAATCGCGACCGTATCGCCCGCCGATGCAACCGCACCGAGCGCGATACCGAGAATCGGCACGTGGTCGACGAGCCCGCTTGCAACCGCGATCTTCACCGCATTTTTCGCTGCATCTTGCGTGATCTTCGTGGCAACGATGTCGCGCAGCGCCGGGAAGCGCCGGCCGAGTGCGACCTCGACACCCTTCGCCGCGCGAACCAACTGCGGGAAGACGTGCACGCGCAGCGACTCTTCGCTGAGCTCGGTAAGCCCGTAATTTCCGACCTCGCCCGCAGCGGGGATCCGTTCGGGGGCGCGCTCGGTTACCGCGCCGATGCCGATCGAAAAAATCGGAACGCGCAGCGCGCGCAGTTCGAGTGAGTTCGCGCCGTCGACTTGGTCGACCGCGCCGACGAAGAGCACCGCCTTCAGTTCGCGCGTCGGGGCGCAGGTTGCGCTGTAGGTCTCCAAGCAACGTGCCGCATCGGTGAGCCGCTCGCCTTCGTTGCCGGCGAGCAATATCGCGCGCAACCGCGAGACCGCCGCCGGGTCGCCCGCCAACACGATGCGAAACGGCAGCTGCGCGTGCGCGCGAACGCCATGCATATCGACACCCTTACGCACCATTTTCACCACGTCGGCGCCGAGCGCCGAAGCGAAATTAGCCGCCACTGATCTCTCGCTGCGGGTTATCGGTGTAATCGAGATAGGTCAGCCCCATAAAAATCTCCAGCGGCCATGCGTGCATATCCTGTGCGTTCGCTTCGTCGACGAGCGTCAGCCCCTTCGCCTTCGCATCGGCGATAACGTCGCGAATCGCTTCGCCTTTATCGGCGGCAAGAATCGAGGCGGTCGTCACTTGGCCGGGGGTGAGGTGCTCCGCGATCATCTTGCTATAGGAGATACCCGTGTTGCCGAAGCGTTGTTTCAACGCATAGCGCAACGATGCGTAACGTTGCGGCGAGGTGCCCAGCCCCAGCATCGTAATCCGCGCCGAGAGCTGCCGCGAGCGCGCCATGTTGAAGAGCTGATCGGCCTTCGAACCGGCGACCGCCGCGGCATTGACGGCGTCGAGCGATTTCTTGAGGTACGGAAGCAGCGAATCGTAATCTTGCTTGTTGAGATCGCCGTTGAAATCGAGCCGGATGCCGACGAACTGCCGGAAAAATTCATCGAGTCGGCTGATCGCGCCATCGAGCAGCAACGCCGAGGCGCGCGATGCATCGACCGCTCCGAGCATATCGGATTGCGCGCGCGATAACTCGCCGAGCATCGTCGGATAATCGGAGAAGATCGCCGCCGAGGTGCTGGGAATCGGTGATTCCTTCAACGGTGCGGCGAGATCGCGCAGAATCAACTGCTGGTCTTCGAGCACGCCGAAGGTTTTCTTCGGTTCGAGCGAGCCGACGCCTTGGTTGCCGACGACGGCCTGAATGTTCGCAAGCGCCAGGTTCAGCGCCGCGCCCATCGCTTCGATATTATTGCTGATCGCCGCGAGCCGCGAGCCCGGCCGCACGTTGACGTTGCCCATATTGGGGACGTCATAATTGAGTGCGGACATGCGCGATTGCAACGCCTTGAGTTGGTTGCGCCCTTCGGCCGCCCGCGTCGAGATATTCGTCGCCGAAGATTCGAGTTGCGATTTCGCAGTGGCGAGGCTCTCGCTTAACTGCGTCAAATGCGGATGCAGCAGATCGACGCCCTGCACTTGGAGTTGCTGCACCGCCGCGAGCCGCGCGAGCGCGAGTTGCTTGGCCTGCGGGTCGCCGACCGAGGCGGCCTCCTCCAGCGTCTGCTCGCTCTTCGAGGTGAGGCCGAGCGCGAGTTGCATC
>DAHUYY010000024.1 GCA_027306845.1 Vulcanimicrobiota bacterium
CCATGTCGAACGAGATGTGAATCGGCCCGGCAGCACCGGTAATCGCAATCGCCTCTTCCATAACGCGCGAAATTCCAAGGCGATCGACATCGGTCATCGTGAATGCGCGCACCCCCGATTCGCGGAGATTTTTTTTCTCCACTGCATCGACATCGCGCAAGCCGATCTGCACCGTCCGCGCGCGGTCTGCATAACCGCGGTCGAGCGCAAACCAGAGCGGCATGCCGTGTACGTTTCCGCTCGGTGAACTCGCGGGGCTATTGATATCGCTGTGCGCGTCGATCCAAACGATGCCCGGCGCCGCGCCGCGCGCTCGGGTCAAGCCGGCAAGGGTGCCCATCGCGATCGAATGATCGCCGCCGAGAACGATCGGAAAGCTTTTCTCGGCGAGAATGCGCTCGACGATATCGGCGAGCTCGGAGCAGACATTATCGATCGTATCGAGATACTTGGCATGGGTGTCGGTGACCGTCAGCGATTCGCGTATCGGTACGTGTAGGTTTCCCCGATCTTCAATGTGGGCGACGCCGATGGCACGCAATTTCTCGTGCAGCCGTGCGTAGCGCACGGCCGAGGGACCCATATCGACCCCGCGACGGCTCGCGCCTAAATCCATCGGAACGCCGACGATATCGACACGTTCGCGCATCGCTCGCTCCACGGCGATCATAGTACCTCCCGCGCAGCGTTCTTCCGCACCGCGCGCAGCGTGCGGGCGAGCATCGTATAGAGCACTTGAATCGGCTTGCGCACCGGCGCGAGCGGCCCGTCGATATAGCCGTCGTCAAAATCGAGCATCCAGGTCGCCGCCCGTAACGTCGGCGGCACCGGGCGGCTCGTCCAGCGCCGCGCGCGCGCGACGCCTTCGGGGAAGCGCTCGTCGAGTGCGGCGAGGACGGCGGCATCGTCGGGCGCCGCTTTCACGATCAGCGTGAATGTCGGGTAATCGGTACCCAAGATGCGCAAAAGTATTTCGTCGCCGGGGCTCTGGCCATAGAGATAGCTGCCGAGCCGCCCGCCGAGCGCGGCACGCGCCTTGTCGATGATGCGAGGGAGCCAGCGGATGCCGCCGAGCTCATCGCTCCATCGACGCGGGGGCGCGAGCGTCAAATCGATCGTTTCCATATCGCTTCCCCGCTTCTCGACGCAGGCGCGCGCCTCCGTCCGTCGTAGCAGGGCTACGAATGAGAATCCTCGCTCGCGCGATCTCGGCCTGCGCCCTGGCGGCACTCGTCATCTCGTGCGCACCGAGCACGGAGAGCGGGCGCGGCCTCTCGCTGGGCATGGTGACCGATATCGGCGGCCTCGGTGATAAATCGTTTAACGACTCGGCCTATCGCGGGTTACTCCAAGCGCACCGGCGGCTCGGAGCGCACATCTCGGTCTTACAGTCGCGCTCGGCGGCCGACTATCAGCCCAATCTCGAGGCGTTGGCAAACGAACGCTTTTCGGTGATCTACGCCATCGGTTTTTTGATGAGCAAAGATCTCGACCAGATCGCACAGGATCATCCGCACACCCATTTCGCAATCGTCGATGCCGTCGTCAACGAACCCAACGTCGTGTCGATCACTTTTCGCGAACAAGACGGCTCCTTTCTCGCCGGAGCGCTTGCGGCGATGATGAGCAAGAGCAAGCACATCGCTTTTCTAGGCGGACAGGATATTCCGCTATTGCATAAGTTCGAAGCCGGATATATCGCCGGCGCGCGCGAGATCGACCCACGCGTAAAAGTCGACGTAAAGTACATCGGTAGCTTCGACGATGTCGCCGCCGGCAAAGAACTCGCCGATGTCGAACTCAACGACGGTGCCGATATTATCTATGCCGCCGCGGGAAAAGCGGGGATGGGTGCCATCGAAGCGGTCGAGACGCGGCACGGCGCCTACGCCATCGGCGTCGATTCCAACCAAGACGGCCTCGCACCGGGAAAAGTTCTCACCTCGATGGTTAAACGCGTGAACGTTGCGGTCTTCGACGTTGCGAAGGCGTACCAAGATGGGAAACCGCTGCACGGCCACGTCGTCTTCGGTTTACGAGAAGGGGGCGTTTCGTTGACGAACTTTCAATACACGCGCGCCAAGATCGGCCCCGAGCGGCTCGCACGCCTCGCGCGTATTCGCGCCGCGATCGTCGACGGACGCATCGTGCCGCCCGCGACGCTGCGCGCGCTTGCAAAGTTTCAACCGGTGGCGCTCTGAGCGGATCGTTACGCCTCCGGGGAATCTCGAAGCGATACGGGCAGCTTCAGGTGCTCGACGATGTCGATCTCACCTGCGAAGCCGGTGAGATTCACGCATTGGTCGGCGAGAACGGTGCGGGAAAATCGACGCTCGCCGGAATCGCCGCGGGAGAATTGAGCGCCGATACCGGCGAGGTGCTGCGCGACGGGCGCATCGGGCTGGTCCACCAGCACTTTGCGCTCATCGATCGGCTCTGTGTCTGGGAGAACGTCGTCCTCGGGCACGAACCGCGACGCCTTGCAACGATCGATCGCGAGACGGCACGCACGTTCGTCCGTCAACTCGGCGAACGGTACGGGCTCGACGTCGATCCCGACGCCCTCGTCGAAGATCTACCCGTCGGTATCCGGCAGCGCGTCGAGTTACTGCGCGAACTCGCGCGCAATCCGAGCATTTTAATCCTCGACGAGCCGACCGCGGCACTCTCGCCCGGCGAAGTAGAGCGTTTGTTCTCGACAATCGCGCGCTTGACGGAGAACGGCGTCGGCGTCTTGGTGATCACGCACAAACTCGACGAAGTCTTCGCACATGCCGGGCGCGTTACCGTGCTACGGCGCGGGATCGTGGTCGAACGGCGCCCGATCGCCGAGATTACGCGCGAGCAGGTTGCGCGCGCGATGATCGGCGGCGATATTCCTTCGATTCCGCCGCACGAGCGAACGAACGGTGCGGTGGTGGTTCGCGTACGCGAGCTCGTGGTTCCCGGGACGATTGAAAACCTCTCCTTGCACATTGCGGCGGGAGAGATTCTCGGCGTCGCCGGCGTCGAAGGGAATGGGCAGAGCGCGCTTGCCGATGCACTCGCCGGTTTGACGCCGTTTCGCGGCAGCATCGAACGCCCCGCTGCGATCGGCATCATTCCGCAAGATCGGCTCGTTGAAGCGGTGATTCCCGGCTGGTCGCTCGTCGAGAACGCAATGTTGGGGCGCGAACGCGCCGCCGCGAAGGGCTCTTGGCGCATCGATCGCGCCGCAGCGCGCGCGCAATGCACCGCGATCGTCGAACGCTTCGACGTTCGCACCACGAGCATCGACGCACCGCTGGCGACGCTCTCGGGCGGAAACCAGCAGAAACTCGTCGTGGGGCGCGCGCTCATCGATAACCCGGCATTCGTCATCGCCTACAATCCGACGCGCGGCATCGATATTGGAGCGACCGCCACCGTGCATTCCGAATTGCTCGCCGCGCGAAATCGCGGCGCCGCCATTTTACTGATCTCGTTCGAACTCGACGAACTATTTGCGCTCTCGGATCGCATCGTAGTTATCGCACGCGGCGCGCTGCGAGGCGAATTCACGGAGCGGCGCTTCGACCGCGACGCGATCGGTCGCCTCATGGTGAACGCATGAAGCGCGAGAGCGTGAAGGCCATGCTGGTCGGTACGCTTGGCGTGGTGGCGGCGATGTCGCTGGCGATGCTCGCATCGCACGTTTCGCCGATACTCGGCTTCAATGCGTTTTTCTACGGTGCCTTCGGCGGCAAGCAACAGATCGCCGAGACGCTCGCAAGCACGACCGCACTTCTATTTCCAGCACTCGGCATTGCGATTGCCTTTCGCGCCGGCCTCTTCAATATCGGTGCCGAGGGCCAACTGCTGATCGGCGGTCTCCTTGCGGGGTGGCTCGGCACGCGCATCGACGTTCCCCCAGCACTTGCGATTGCGGCGATATTCATCGCCGGCGCGCTCGGCGGAGCGATGTGGGGCGCGATAGCCGGTTGGTTGAAGGCCGCGCGCGGCGCGAATGAAGTCATCTCCACCTTGATGCTCAACTTTATCGCCGCATCGCTCGCGCTTTATCTCGTAACCGGTCCGCTGCGCGCCCCCGATGCAGCGGGCCCCGAGCTCTCGCTGCTGCCGCACGCATACTGGCTGCCGACGCTCCTATCGCAAACGCGCGCGACGATTGCGCTACCGATCGCGCTGCTCGCCGCGCTCGCGTTGCGCTACGTTCTCGATCGCACCTGGTTTGGTTACCGCCTGCGCGCCGCAGGCGAAGCGCCGGAGGCCGCGCGCCGCGCCGGCATCTCTTTATCGCGGGTTGCATTGTGGGCGATGGCGTGGTCGGGCGCTCTCGCCGGCATGGGCGGTGCGGCGCTCGTTGCCGGTGAATTACATCGCTTCAACACGCAGCTATCTCCGGGATACGGCTTCATCGCTATAGCGGTCGCCCTCGTCGGCGGTCTCGAACCGTTGGCGATCTGCGTCGCCGCACTTGCATTCGGCGCGCTGGAATCGGGCGGCCTCGCATTGCAAGCCGCCGCAGCGGTACCGAAAGACGCGATTCACGTCATCGAAGGTTTGCTCGTCTTTGCGCTCGCCGCGCGGCGCTATCTCGGTGCGAAAGGAGTGACCGCGCAATGACGCTTTCCCTCGTGCTTTCGTTACTCGCGCTCGCACTCGTTCGCGGAACGCCGATTCTCCTTGCGTCGTTGGGCGGCGTCCTCTCCGAGCGCGCCGGCATCGTGAATATCGCACTCGAAGGCGAGATGACCGCAGGCGCGTTCGCGGCAGCGTTGATTTCGTTCTTTACCCGCGATCCGTGGATCGGCGCGATCGGCGGCGTTGCCGTCGGTGCGGCGGTCGGTTTCGCGCTCGGCTTTGCTGCGACGCGGTGGCGCGTCGATCAGATCGTCGCCGGAATGGGCATCAACCTCATCTGCACCGGCGGCGCGGCGTTCGGCTTGATCTTCGTTTTCAACCAAGCCGGGGTGACGCCGCAGGTTCCGGCGATCAATCAAGAACTCTGGCCGTTGGTGATTCTCGGAATCATTCTTGCAGCAGCACTGCAGTGGGCCCTTTCGCGGACGCCGATCGGTCTTCGCTTGCGCGCCTGCGGTGAAAACCCGCACGCCGCGCGCGCCGCCGGCATCGACCCGCTCGCCGTGCGACTCTATGCAAGCGCAATCGCCGGTGCACTCGCGGGGCTCGGCGGCGTCTTTCTCGCACTCGGCGAGCTCAATCTCTACTCCGACGGAATGATCGCCGGGCGCGGTTTCATCGCACTCGCTGCAGTTATTTTCGGGAGGTGGACGCCGCTTGGCGCGGCGGGCGTCGCCTTGATCTTCGGTTTATTGGAAGCGCTTCAGTTTGCGTTACAAGGAAACATCGCGTGGTTACCGAGCGATTTTCTTCAAGCGCTCCCCTATATCGCCGCCCTCATCGCGCTGCTCGGTGCGAGCGGCCGCTATCGTCCACCTGCCGCCGAAGGGAAACCTTATCCATGATCCGCACGCGTACGTTCGTTTCGATGCTCCTTTTCGTATCGCTCGCGTGGGCGGGAGCAGCTCCGTGCGCGGCTGCGATTCCGCCGCCGATGCGATCGTTACGCGATTCGCTCCGTTCGCTCGCGCGCTCGAGCGATGCAAACGTGGGCATCGCCGTGGAAGATCTCGCAACCGGAGCGATCACCGGATACAATCTCAATCGCTCGATGCCGGCGGCATCGACGATAAAGATTCCGGTGATGGTGGAGGTCTTCCGCCGCATGGCGCGCGGAGGCTTCACGCTCAATCATGTGATGCATCTTCGGGCGGAGGACCGCGATTACGGCTCGGGCGATCTCGCCTACGCGCCGGTCGGAACCCCGATTACCGTCAAACGCCTGCTCGCAAAGATGATCGACATCAGCGATAATACGGCGGCGAATATGCTCGTTCGGCTCGTCGGACGCGAACGCATTAACGAAGCCATGCAAATCTACGGATGCCACCACACCTATCTGCGCACGGCGATTCGCACGAACGTCGCCGCAGTTGAAACAAATCTTCGCACGACTCCGCTCGATATGTTGACGCTACTGGTACGAATGGCGCGCGGGAAACTCGTCGATGCATGGTCCTCGCATGCGATGTTGGAGATACTCGCGCATCAGGAGATCGACACGTTGCTGCCCGAACCGCTTCCCGACGGGACGACGATCGCGCATAAGACGGGCTCGTTGCACGATGTTATGGCCGATGTCGGCATCGTTTACGAACCCGGGGCTCCGTTCGCCATCGCAGCGATGACGAGCGGGCTTCCCGATCCGCAACTCGGGCGCGATATCGTGCGTCAAGCCTCGCTGCTGAGTTTCAACGCGATGGCCCAACTCGCCGAGGTGCGCGCGACGCTCGGCCTTCCCAATCGCCTCGCCGAGATCATTACCCCGGAGGCGATCCCCGAAGCGCCCGACGTACGCTATTGGACGGGGCAGTCGCTCTCGGTCGGCAGCGGCGGATAAGAGCGGCAGAGCCTTGCGTTTAGGAGACGTGCCGATATTCATTCTCGATGTCGAGACCACCGGGATCGACCCGAAAAAAAGCCACGTCTGCGAGATCGCGGTCGCCCGCTGGCTCCCGCCGACCTATACAGGGCCCGCCGAACGAACCACCTGGTCGAGCTTGGTGCGACCGCCCGTCGCCATTCCGGCAGCGGCGACGGCGATTCACGGCATCTCCGATTCCGATGTCAGCGACGCTCCCCCACTGGCGAGCGCACTAGCAACCTTTCGCGAAGTGGTGCCTGCGGGCTCGCTGGTCGTCGCACACAATATTGCTTTTGACGGCGCATTTATCGATCTTCGCGAACGGCATCAAGCGTGTACGCTGCGCCTCGCGCAACGGTTATGGCCGCACGCACCGTCGCACAAGAACGCCGAGCTCGCACGTTGGCTCGGCATCGAAACGGAGGGCCGGCGTTTACACCGCGCGGCGCCCGATGTCGCAATAACCGGCGGTATTTTCAGGGCAATTCTTCAGCGCATGGTTGAAGTGGAGGGCAGCGTTCCAACCCTCGAGCATCTCTGTCAAGTATCCTCACCCAACGAACCGGTCGCATTTCTTCCGTTCGGAAAATATCGCGGCGAACCGCTCGGCGCGGTGCCGACCGAGTATCTCGTCTATGAGCGCGATAAGTGGATCGACGCCGAACCCGGCCTCCGTTCGGCGATACTCGCTGAACTCGCTCGCCGAGCGTAGGCGCCTATGCGGGCCGACGCGCGTAGGTAGGCGTTACCCAAACGCTATAGCGCGGTTCGCGGCCGCGAACGGCGCGTTCGTAGATCTCCATGATCTTGCGCGCGACCGGGCCTAAGGTTCCGTCGCCGACGCGACGTCCGTCGATCGACGAGGCATGAACGAGGCCGGCCGCGCTGCCGCTGAAAAAGACCTCATCGGCTGCGTAGAGTTCGCCGCGATCGATCGAACGTTCGATGATCTTCAAACCGAGCATCTCCGAAGCGATATGAATCACCGCGCGCCGCGTGCAGCCCTCCAACACATTCTGCGACGGATCGGGCGTATAGAGCGCTCCATGACGAACGAGGAAGATATTCTCCGCCGATCCTTCGGCGACGTGACCATCGTGCGAGAGCATAATCGCTTCATCGTACCCGTTGAGCACCGCTTCGCTCTTGGCCAACGCGGAGTTTACGTACAGCCCGGTGATCTTTCCGCGCGGAGGGGCCATCGTGTCGTCGGCGCGACGCCACGAACTCACGCAGGCTTTCAGCCCGACCGTCGCATCGAAGTATTTTACGAAGGGCAACGCGATCATCGCAAAGCTTGCCGGAACGCCGTGGAGGCGAACGCCGATATCTTCGGCCGACTTAAAGATGCAGGGGCGTATATAGACGTCGGTCTCGAAGTTATTTCGTCGGCAGAGGTCGATGGTGATCTCGATTAATTCATCGACAGTATGCGGCAACTCCATCAACAGGATTTTCGCCGAATTAAACAAGCGCTCGTAATGTTCGCGCAGGAGCAACAGATAGAGTTCGCGATCTTCGGGAACCCAGAAGCCGCGAATGCCCTCGAAGCACCCGGTGCCGTACTGTAACCCGTGCGTTAAAAGGCCCACCTTCGCATCGTTATAGTTCGAGAATCCCCCGTCACGATAGACGGTGAGTTTGGAAAGATCGACCGACACGTACACGCTCCCGATTCGCAGTTCTCTGGTTCTTGCACGCTCGCTTCGCGAACCGCGAACGCGCATCCCGTCTTGACGGAGCTCCTCTGCATGCGCAGGGATTCGGATTGAGAACGAAAAGGCTGGAAGAATGTGGAACCGCACGATCCTCGCGGCGGCGTTCTTCGGGCTCGCATGCACCGCCGCGGCGCCTCCGGGCGTGCATCGACTGCCGAATTCGTGGCACCTGCTCCCGGTCGGCGCAAGCGTCGGCGTGGGAACGATGCCGCAGGGCATCGCGCTCTCGCCCGGCGGCACGCGCATCGCGGTGCTCGACGCCGGTGCCGCGCCGGCATCGTTGCATATCCTCAACAGCGCCTCGCTTCGCTCGCTTCGTGTCGTGAAACTCCCCGACGCTTTCGGTACCCCGATCTGGCTCGACCGCCGAACGGTCGCGATCGCCGGGGGCAAGAGCGACGCAATTCTCCGCATCGATCTTCGCAGCGGGAAGATCGCGACGCTCGGTTCGCTCGGTAACGGCAGTTGGTGCGCTGCGGTCGCGCTCTCGCCGCATCGGCGACGGCTCGCCGCCATCGGCGACCGAAGCGGCCGCGTCGTCGTCTTCGATCTGCAGGGTAAAGCACTGTGGAGCGCGCCGGTTGGGGCGCACCCCTCGGCACTCACGTTCGCGCCCGACGGCAGCCTCGCCGTCCTTTCGCGCGCCTCTTCCACGATCGACTTTTTCGATCGCTCCGGGCATCGAACGATGCGACGCTCCACCGGCGCGCACCCCGCTGCAATCGCCGTCGCTCCGAGCGGCAACACCCTCGCCGTCGCGGCAAGCGATGCCGGAGGTATCGATACCTATTCGACGCACGCGCCCTATTCTCGCATCGCCGAGATCTCGGTTGCGCCGCACGACGGCCTCGGCAATCACTTCGGGAGTTCGCCCGACGCGCTCGCCTTCGCGCCCGATGGTGCGATCGTCGTTGCGCTCGCCGGCGAGAACCAACTCGCGCTCGTGCGCGGCGGCCGTGTCGTCGCTCGCATTCCGGTCGGTTGGTATCCCGACGCGGTCGCGATCGCCGGCAACGAGCTCTTCGTCGCCGACGCAAAGGGCGACGGCATGCACGCCAACCCGGCGTTCCGGCCGCTCGAGCGCGCAACCTACGCGCAGTACGTCGCGATTCTCACCACCGGGGATCTTCGCCGTATTTCGTTCGCGGATTTTCAACGCGCCGACGCACGAAATTTTCAAGCCGCGCGCGCGTTGATACCGCCGCCGACAGAGCGCCCTGCAGACGCGATTCTTCGGGTCGGCGGGCCGATTCGCCACGTTATCTATATCATTAAAGAGAATCGCACCTACGACCAAGTGCTCGGCGATATCAAGCGCGCGAACGGCGATGCTCGGTTGGCATGGTTTGGAGAGCACGTTACGCCCAATCAACATGCAATCGCAAGACGATTTGGAATCCTCGATAACGCTTATACCGACGCACAGGTCAGCGCCGACGGGCATAATTGGACCGATGCCGCTTTTGCCAACGACTATGTCGAACGGTTTTGGCCGCCGAATTACGGCGGGCGGCGATCGCTTTACGATTTTCAGAACGGAGCGAGCCCGGTCGTGCCGCAGGGCGGCTATCTTTGGGACGATGCGTTGCGGAACGGCGTAAGCTTTCGCGACTACGGCGAAGATACGGGGGTCCCGAAATCGACGAGCCCGACCTATCTCGCGGGAAACATGGCCGGGTTACGCGGCCATTTCGACCCTCGGTACGAAGGCTGGAACCTCAATTACAGCGACCTACTGCGCGAGGCCGAGTGGGAGCGCGAGTTCCGTAGCTTTGTCGCCACGCACAGCTTGCCGCAGTTGGAGATCGTCTATCTTCCCAACGATCACACCGAAGCCGCGCGCGCCGGTGCGCTCACGCCGAAAGCATACGTGGCGCAGAACGATCTCGCCGTTGGCCGGTTGATCGCTTCGCTCTCACATTCGCCCTATTGGCGCAGCTCGGCGGTCTTTGTCGTTGAGGACGACGCGCAGAACGGTCCCGATCACGTTAGCGATCAACGCTCTACGTTCTACGTCGCAAGCCCTTACGCGCGCGGCGGCGTCGATTCGCAACGATACGACACCGCGAGCGTCCTGCGCTCGATCGAACTCATCCTCGGTATGAAGCCGCTCTCAATTTACGACGCATCCGCGCGGCCGCTCGACGCCGCTTTCACGCGCCGTGCGAATTTCGCGCCCTTTAACGTCGTCGCTCCGCAAAGCGATCTCACGGCGCGCAATCCGCACCGAGGAATAGGCGTGCATCGCAGCGCCGCCATGAATTTCGCGATTCCCGATGCCGTCAACCCGACCGTTGCAAACGATATTCTCTGGGATCTCTATGGAGGGAAGCGATGACCGGACCCGTTCTCGCCGGCACGACCTTCGCCGCTTCGGCGGTGGAATGCGTGGAGGCCGCGACGATCGTTCTCGCCGTCGCGCTAACGCGCGGTTTACGAGTGGCGTTGCTCGGAACGCTCGGCGCGTTGCTTGCGTTGGCGCTTTTCATCGCCGCGTTCGGCGCCCTTTTAGTTCGCGCGAGTGCGTTACACGGCATCGAAACGGTGGTTGGACTTTTTCTACTTTATTTTGGCTGGAAGTGGCTCCGAAAAGCTATCTATCGCTACGCCGGGCGCATCCCCATGCGCGATGAGGCCGCAAATTTTCAGCGCGATAACGAACGATTGCGCACGACGCACGACGACCGCCTCGGCATGGCGATGGCTTTCCAAGGCGTTCTTCTGGAAGGTTTCGAGGTGGCAATCATCGTGGTCAGTTTTGCCGCCACCTCGCACGGCGCTCTCGATTGGTCGATCGGCGGCGCGGCGCTCGCCGCCGTTCTCGTAACGCTTGCCGCCGTCGTCGCACACGGCCCATTGACGAACGTTCCGGAGAATGCGCTGAAATTTATCGTCGGAACGATGCTGGTTTCGCTCGGATTATTCTGGAGCGCAACCGGGCTCGGCTTCGTCTCTCCGCTCGGCGATGGAAGCATCGCCGTCATCATCGCAGCAACGTTGCTGGTTTCCTATGCGAGTATCGTCCGCCTTCGCGCCCCGAGCAACCGCTAAATAAATCTAGCGACGTCTTTCCAGGCCTCTGCAACCGCGCCGCAGTAGCCTTGTGTGTAGTTTACACGCGCCCGTCTGCTGAGGCGCAACCGCACCTGAAGGAGAGAACTATGGACGCAACCGCTCCCGGTTCCAACCGCTGGGCAATCGCGATTGCAGGCATCCTCGTGATGATCTGCTTGGGAACCGTTTATTCGTGGAGTATCTTCACCAACGCGCTCATCGCCGGATTTAATTGGTCGACGCAACAAGCGACGACACCGTTCGAAACCGCCATCTTCTTTCTCGGGCTCGGAGCCTTCATCGGAGGACGCTGGCAAGATCACGTCGGGCCGCGCACGGTCACCATTGTCGGAGCAATCGTTTGGGGCGTCGGCGTGCTTCTCGCCGGTCTTGGAACGCAACACTTCGGCCATACCTGGATGTTGGTAACTTACGGCATCATCGGCGGTTTCGGCAACGGCATGGCGTACGTTACGCCCGTGGCGATGGTGACGAAATGGTTCCCCGATATGCGCGGACTGGGTAGTGGGCTCGTCGTGATGGGCTTCGGGCTCGGCGCCTTTTTCTACAATCAAGTGGTAACGCGCATGGCCGCGTACGCCGCGGTTGCAAAGCCGGCGCTCGCGTATGTGAAGGCACGCGATGCAGCTATTAAAGCCGGCACTCCTTTCGACCCGACAAAATATCAGATATCGCACGATCTCATGCACGGCCTGATGAGTATTCTTCTCGTCTCCGGAGTCGTTTTTATCGTGCTCGGCGGTATCGCGGCATTCGCGCTCAAAAATCCGCCCGCGGCGAAAGCGACTGCATCCGCCGGCGGCGGCTTTACCATGGCACAGGCGTTCAAGACGCCGCAACTCTACGGCCTGTGGCTGCTGCTCTTCTTGAACGTCACCGCGGGCATCTTCGTCATCTCCAATGCGGTGCCGATGATCAGCCAATTTGCCTCGGTCGGCATTCCGACCGCAGCGCTCTGGTATGGCTTGATCGCCGTCTTCAACGGGCTCGGGCGCTTCTTTTGGGGATCGATCTCCGATCGCCTGGGACGGAACCTCACCTACACCGTGATGTATCTCATTCAGGTGGTGATATTTTTTACGGTGGGACATGTCGCCGGTTTAGCCGGCGTGCTCGTCTGTTTTGCAATCGTGCTTCTCTGCTACGGCGGCGGTTTCGGCGTCATGCCGTCATTTAACGCCGATTACTTCGGCACGGCAAATATGGGCGAAATTTACGGCTTCATTCTCACGGCCTGGGGCCTCGGCGGCGTCGTCGGCCCGGCGATCGCCGGCTTCGTACAAGACCGGACGGGTTCGTACACCGGCGCACTCTCCGCGATTGCAATTATGCTTGTCGTCGCGGCAGTAATTCCGTTCCTCATTAAAAAACCGCAAGCCTCGGCGAACGCATAAGCCGAGAAACGCAAGGGAAAACGCATGGCGAAAACGACGATCGACATTACCGGGCTCGCGAGCGTTCGCAGCACGCGTTCGTCACTCGAAGAACGTATCGGCGAATTGCCGAACGTCGCATCGCAGCGTACCCGAGAGTTACGCGCTCGCATCGACGGCGCAAAAGCGGTCACCAGCGTGTGTCCGTATTGCGCCGTCGGTTGCAGCACGCTTGCCTACGTCGACGATTCCGGCAAATTGCTCGACGTCGAAGGCAACCCCGATAGCCCGATCAATGCCGGTCACCTCTGCCCCAAGGGCTCGGCAATCTTCGGCATGACCGTCAACGATCGGCGTTGGACGACGGTTCACTATCGGGCGCCCTATGCAACGGAATGGGAGGAGCGGCCGCTCTCCTGGGCACTGGAGCGCATCGCCGCGCGCGTGAAAGAGACGCGCGACGCCACCTTCGTGAAAGAGCGCGACGGGAAACGCCTCAATCACACGCTGGGAATCGCCTCGCTCGGCGGTGCCACGTTCGGAATCGAGGAGAATTACCTCCTCGGAAAACTCATGCGCAGCCTCGGCATCGTCGCGATTGAAAACCAAGCTCGAATATGACACTCCTCGACGGTGCCCGGTCTGGGCACCTCGTTCGGCCGCGGCGGCGCCACCAGCTTCCAGCAGGACCTTCAGAACGCCGACTGCATCGTGATCGAGGGCTCGAACATGGCCGAAGCCCATCCGGTCGGCTTCCGCTGGGTGGCCAAGGCCAAGGAGCGCGGCGCCCGGATCATCCACATCGACCCGCACTTCTCGCGCACCAGCCAGCTGGCGGACCTGTACGTGCCGATCCGCGCCGGCACCGACATCGCGTTCCTCGGCGGGGTGATCAACTACATCCTGGCCAACCAGCTGGAGTTCCGCGAGTACGTCCAGGCCTACACCAACGCGCCGTTCCTGGTCAGCGAGCACTTCGCCGACACCGAGGACCTGGACGGCTTGTTCTCCGGCCTGGACCGTGAGCACCGGACGTACGACTTCGAGGCCTGGCGGTACCAGGCGGGCGGCGTCGGGGCGGCCGCGGGCAGCCGGGACCGGCCCGGCCACGCGAACGGCTGCAACGGCCGGCGCCGCCAGGTCCGGGAGGCGGCCCGGGGTGAGGCGCACGGCTCCGGCGGCGCGGCCGCGCGTCCGTCCCCGGACACCGACGAGACGCTGCAGCACCCGCGGTGCGTCTTCCAGGTGCTGAAACGGCACTTCGCCCGCTACACCCCGGAGCTGGTCGAGCGGATCTGCGGCATCTCACTGGAGAACTTCCGCGCCGTCTGCGACGCGCTGACCAGCAATTCCGGCCGTGACCGGACCACCGCCCTGGTGTACAGCGTCGGCTGGACACAGCACACCGTCGGCGTGCAGTACATCCGGGCCGGCGCGATCCTGCAGGCGCTGCTGGGCAACATGGGCCGCCCGGGCGGCGGGATCCTGGCGCTGCGCGGGCATGCCTCGATCCAGGGGTCGACCGACATCCCGACCCTGTTCGACCTGCTGCCCGGCTACCTGCCGATGCCGCACGCGGGTGGCCACGAGGACCTCGACGCCTACATCGCGGCCGAGGCCATGGACAACGGCTTCTGGGCCAACATGCGCGAGTACACGGTGAGCCTGCTCAAGGCGTGGTGGGGGCCGGCCGCGACGCCGGGTAACGATTTCTGTTACGGCTACCTGCCCCGGCTGACCGGCAGCCACGGCACGTACGAGACCGTGCTGGCCCAGCTGGCCGGGGACTGCAGCGGCTACTTCCTGTTCGGCCAGAACCCGGCGGTCG
>DAHUYY010000250.1 GCA_027306845.1 Vulcanimicrobiota bacterium
TGTTACTCGGCGGTACCGATCTCGCTCGCGCGCTCCCGCAGGCTGCGCGATGATCGCCGCGGGCAGCGATGAAGCCGTCGTTTTTCGCGGCATCTCCAAAAAATACGGCGCGCTCGTCGCGCTCGATACGATCGATTTGCAGATTCCGCGCGGGCAAAATGTCGCTATTCTTGGGCCGAACGGTGCCGGGAAGACGACCGCCATCTCGTTGATGCTCGGCCTGCGCAAAGCGAGTGCGGGTTCGCTCTCGGTATTTGGCCGCCATCCGCACGATCCGGCGGTGCGCTCCCGGATCGGATCGATGTTGCAGTGCTCGGGACTTCCCGAATATCTCCGCGTCGACGAGGCGCTCGCGCTCTTTCGCAGCTACTACCCCTCGCCGCTGCCGATCGGCGAACTGCTCGAACTCGCCGGAATTCGCGAAACCGCAGGAAAGCGAATCGCGCGGCTCTCGGGCGGCCAATTGCAACGCTTGTATTTCGCACTCGCGCTCTGCGGCAATCCCGACCTGCTCGTGCTCGACGAGCCGACCGTCGGCCTCGACGTCGAAGCGCGCCGCGCCCTTCTAGCGACGATCGCTGAAATTTCAAAGCGCGGACGAACCGTCGTTATGAGCACGCACTATCTCGAAGAGGCCGATGCGGTCGCCGACCGCGTCATCGTGATCGATCGAGGGCGAATCGTCGCCGATGGAACGCCGAGCGAGGTCAAAGGAGCTGTCGGGCGCAAGCGCGTCTCGTTTACGTCGCCTGCCGCGATCGACGACGCGCGATTCGTGTGTAGCGGCGACCGATACGAAGCGCTCACCGAATCGCCCGAGCGTTTACTGCGCGAACTGTTTGCGCGCGATATCGACATCGAAAATCTTACCGTCACCGGCGCGACGCTCGAAGAGGCGTTTGTCGCCCTGACCGCCGGAGGGGCAGAACATGTCGCTTGAGATGGCTCCGTTTGGGCCGATGCTGCGCGCGCAGACGAAAATCGAACTTCTTCGTTTGTTGCGTATCCCATGGTTTACGATCGCTACAGTGGTATTTCCGGTGATGTTCTATTCTTTCTTCGGCTTAGAGCAAGCGCATATGCCGTATATGAACGCGACGGTCGGGCTCTATCTGCTGGCGTCGTTTAGCGCTTATGCGGTAATGAGCTTGGCGCTCTTCTCTTTCGGGGCGAGCGTCGCCGCCGAACGTGGGAGCGGGGCGACACGCTTGATGCGCGCAGCGCCGTTGCGGCCGCTTGCCTATTTTGCCGGGAAATGCATTGCTTCGGTCGCTTTTGGGGGAGTTGCGATTCTCTTGCTCGTCCTTTTTGCGCGCGTGACCGGGGGCGCCGAACTCTCACTGCCGATGCTCGCTGCACTATTGACGCGACTGCTGCTCGGCAGCCTACCGTTCGTCGCGCTCGGTTTCGCGGTTGGCTATATGGCCGGGCTCAATTCTTCGGTGGCAATACTCAATCTCATCACCTTGCCGCTTGCGTTTGCCTCCGGGCTCTTCGTCCCACTCGACCAACTGCCGCCGTTCGTGCAGTCGATCGCACCGTATTTGCCGACCTATCATCTCGGGCAGCTCGCGTGGGGCGCGGTCGGCGCGTCGAGCGAGCCATGGCCGCGCGCCGCGCTCTGGTTACTCGGCTACGCCGCACTCTTCACGTGGATCGCCGTGCGCGCATATTATCGTGAAGAGCGCAAGGAGTTCGCGTGAGGGATCCCTCGCACTCCGATTTCCTGTTTAGCGTAGGGCTACGCGCTCGCGTTTACTTCGGCGAGCGTCGTAGTCGACGGCGAAGCGAACCGGCCTGTTCGTCGCGACCCACATCCTCTGACGAAGGAGCTGACGCATCGACGAGAGTTTTAAATGCTTCGCGCTTGCGCAGCGCGGCTTTTCGCTCGATTCCCCAGCGATATCCCTTGAGCTCTCCATCTGCGCCCACGACGCGATGGCAAGCGATCGCCACTGCGAAGGGATTTCGGGCGCAGGCGGTCGCTACCGCTCGCGCACCGTTCGGCATGCCGATCTCACGAGCAACCGAAGCATAGGAGCGGCTCTCGCCCGACGGAATCGCCGCGAGGGCGTTCCAGACACGGCGCTGGAAAGCGCTGCCTCGGATATCGAGGGTGAGGCAGCTTGCGTTTGCATCCCCATCGACGACCGCTACCACGTCGCGAAGGCGTCGAGCGAGCCCGACGTCGTCGCGTTCGAATTCTGCGTGCGGAAGGTCGCGACGAAGTGCAGCCAAAACGGCCGCTTCGTCGTCGCCGAGTTCGATCGCGCAGATACCTTGCGCGCTCTGCGCGAGAAGTACCGTGCCGAGAGATGAATTCGTACAAGCAAACGTTATGCGCTCTCCGCGCCCGCCCTTACGATAGGTCGCGGGAGCCATTCCGAGTGAAACGGATGCGTAGGCCCGACTCGGAGTGCCGTACCCGGCGTCCTGGATCGCCTCCGTCACGGATTTTCCGCCGCGAAGGCCGGCGCGAACCTGCTCTCGCCGTTCGTGGGGCGGCTCGACGACATCAACCAGGTCCTGGCACGCCTCGAGCACGGCCTCGTCGAGGGACGCGCTGTCGTCGTCCCCTGAACACGCGCGATTCACTTGTTCGCGGTGAGCCTCGCCAGGAGCATCTCGGTGCCGAGCGCGCCGGTCAGCACCCACCACGGGACGGCGATCTTC
>DAHUYY010000251.1 GCA_027306845.1 Vulcanimicrobiota bacterium
CCGCGGCGTCGCCTTCGACCTCCGTTGCGGCGGTCGGCGCGGCCGCCGTCGGTAGCGCGGGCGCGGCATAGCGAAGGGTCTGGCGGGTGTAGATCGTCGCTTCGCCGTGCATATCTTCGTGGAAGAGCACGAGCGAATGAAAATACTCGCTTCGTTCGTCGACGTACGGCGCGCCTAGCGTCGCGTCGAGTTGTCGTTCGAGATAAGCGAGCGTCTCGGCGCGCGTTGGAAGCGGCAACGACCAGCGATCGTCGTGAGCGATCTTCGCCGAGTCGTAGAGCCGCTCGCTCCCGGGCAAAAGCGATGGACGCCCGAGCATCGTCCGCAACGTCCAGTGTTCGGCAAAGAAGGCAACGTGACCGAGCTCCCACAACAACGGATTGATGGTCGGTAAAAGCGGAACGAGCAGCTCCTCATCGCGCAGATCGGCGACGAGCGCCAACGTTCGTTCGCGAGCATCCTTCAGTTCGTCGGCGCGAAAAGGCAGCACCCGGATCGCCATTCTCTCCCCGGCGCGCGTCCCCTCGCGGGCGGGGAACGCGGTCACGGCGCGTCGTTACGCGCGCCTCTTTCGCGCGTTGGGGTTCCAGGTTCGCATCTACGCCTCCGATACACCCGCTATCGAGGCCGACATCGTCGTTGCGTTGCATGCAAAAAAGAGCGCCGCAGCAGCGCTTCGCTTCCGCAAAACTTTCCCGGAGCGAACGCTGATCGTCGTCCTCACCGGCACCGATATCTATCGCGATCTGCCACGGAGTCGCACGGCAACGCGAGCGCTCGAAGCCGCCGATGCCATCGTTGCGTTGCAACCACTCGCACTCGATCGCCTCGCGCCGTCGCTGCGAGCGAAGGCGTGCACGATCGTACAATCGGTCTCCCTCCCGCCATTGCCGAAGCGGCCGAAACGCCGAGCGAGCCGTTATGAATTTGCCGTGCTCGGGCATCTCCGTGCGGAGAAAGACCCCCTTCGAGCAGCCTATGCCGTCCGAGAGCTCCCGCGCGAGTATTCCGTCGCCGTGAGCCTCGCCGGCGGCATTCTCGACGATCGCTACCAAGCCCGCGCGAACGTCGAGGCCGCACGCAATCCGCGCTTTCGCTATCGCGGAGAGATCGCCGCGCGTGCCGCGCTTGCGTTGCTAGCGCGTAGCGACGCCCTCGTGCTCTCGTCGCGCATGGAAGGTGGGGCGAACGTTTTGGGCGAGGCAATCGCGTTGCGCGTTCCGGTTCTTGCATCGCGCATCGACGGCAACCGAGGCCTGCTTGGGGATGATTACCCGGGATATTTTACCGTCGGATCGACCGACTCGCTGCGCTCGCTCCTCAAACGATTCGTCGACGATGCATCGTTCCGCGAGAGGTTACGCGCGCACGTTGCATCGCTCGCGCCGCTCGTCCGTCCGGCCGGCGAGCGTTCGGCGTGGGCGCGTCTACTGCGCCGCTTCATCTCGCGGCGATGAGCGCGCCGAGAGCGGTCGAGTTCATCGGTCGAGCGCTGCGACGCTGCGAAGAATAAAGCCCTCCCGCTGCAATCGCTCGCGAATACTCCGCGCATGGAGAAGCGCGTGCGGCGTATCGCCATGCACGCAGATACTCTCACCGCGCCCGGAGCACGCGAGTTCGACGGCTTGTGCGGCGGCTTCTTCGGGACGTTCGATCACCGCGTTTGCCTCTTCGCGCGGCAACAACGTACCGTCATCCCGATAGCGGCGATCGGCGAAGAGCTCGCCGATCGTTCGTAATCCTCGCGCGCGCGCGCGCTCGAGCGAACGGCTTCCAGCGAGCCCGACCAGAGCAAGGGTCGCATCGACGGAGGCGACCGCCGCGGCAACGGCGTCGGCGACTTCATCGTCAACGGCACTGCGGTTGTAGAGCGCACCATGCGGCTTCACGTGCGTCAGCTCTACCCCTTCCTCGAACGCGACCCGAGCGAGCGAGGCGATTTGCTCGGCGACGAACTCGATAATCCGATCGCGGCGCAGATCCATCTTGCGGCGCCCGAAACCCTCACGGTCGGGATAGGATGGGTGCGCGCCGACCGATACGCCGTACCGTCGTGCCGCGCGAACCGTATCGCCCATCGAACGCTCGTCGCCGGCATGCCCTCCGCACGCGATATTCGCAGAGGTCACGATCTCAAGCATTGCCTCGTCGTCGCCACAGCCTTCGCCGAGATCGGCATTGAGATCGATCCACTGCGTCGGCAGAAACGTCACTGCATCGCCGATGCGTACCTGCCCGAGCTTCCAGAGATCCTCGCCGAAAATTTCGGCAAGGATCGGATAACCGCCGGTCGTCGGGGCGTCGACCCCGAGGAGAATCGGCAACCCGCTCGGCGGTAGTTGTATCGTTCCTGGAAAGACGGCGAGCGTTGCAATTTCGTTACCGGCAAAATCGATCGGCGCTCCTTCGCAGCGCACTCCCGTTCGATCGCTCTGTGGACTCACGCTCCATCTGCGCGAACAGAGTTGCGAGAAGGGAGCGCTCTCGCGGATATGCACGCGCTCCCGAACGACGCGAAGGCGTGCGTCGATCGGTGCAGGCTCCCGCGTGGCCGGAGGCAGCGTTCCGAGCCCTCCGATCGCCAGCAGATCGCCGTCACGAAGCGCGCGCCCCTCGAAACCGCCGAATCCCGAACGGAGATCGGTGCTCCGCGAACCGAGAACC
>DAHUYY010000252.1 GCA_027306845.1 Vulcanimicrobiota bacterium
CGGCTCGGTGAACGTCCAGCAGGCCGCCGCGCAACTCGGCGGTGGCGGCCATTATCGTGCCTCGGGGCTCACGCACCCGGGTCCGCTTCCCGAGGCTTTTGCGGCGGTCGAAACGGCGTTGTTGCACGAGGGCCTTGCGACGACAGCGCTCGCCTAGCCCGACGTACGACCGAAGGAAACAATGCTTCCCTCTTCATCGATGATGGGCTTCGTCAACGTCTGTAAGCCCGCCGGGCCGACGTCGACGCAGATCGTTACGCGCGTGCGGCGCATTTTTAGTACGTACTCGGAACAACGCGATCTCGCCGCGGGGCATCTCGGGACGCTCGATCCGCAGGCTGCCGGCGTCCTCCCGATCGCCGTCGGGAAGGCGACGCGGCTGATTCCGCTGCTCGAAGATCGTCGGAAGTGCTATGCCCTTACGATGGTACTCGGGCGTTCGACTACCACGCAGGATGCACTCGGCGAAAGCATCGAGAGCGCAGCTGTCCCAGAGAATATTCTGCAGCGTCTCGAAGAGGTGCTGCCCGCCTTTTTCGGCCGGATCGAGCAGATTCCGCCGATGTTCTCGGCGCTACATTACGGTGGGAAACGGCTCTACGATCTTGCTCGAGCGGGGATAACGGTCGAACGCAAAGCGCGGACGATCTCGATCTACGATCTCTCGATCCTGGGTTTTGAATCGCCCGATACCGTGCGGATGCGCGTGGCCTGTAGCGAGGGCACCTACGTCCGTACGCTCTGCGCCGATCTCGGCGCTGCCGTCGGCGTCCCCGCACATATGGGAGCGCTCGTTCGCGAAGCCTCGGGGCCCTTCTTACTCGCCGAAGCTCTGACGCTCGAAGAGATCGCGGAATCACCAGAGGCCGCACTGCTCGCGCCCGATCGCATCGTTCCGTTTCCCACCGTCGTGCTCGACCTGCGTGCTTCCGCGGATTTTCGCGCGGGAAGAACGGTCGCGATGGCAGAGAGCGTCGGGGGGAAGCACGTCTTCGTGCGCGACGCCGCGCGTACGCTCGTCGGAGTCGGCGAAGCACACGGCGTCATGCTCGCGCCGCGCAAGGTGTTCGTATGAAGATCTATCATACGTTCGAGCGCAACGCGACCCGCCCGCTCGCCGTTGCGATCGGGTTCTTCGACGGCGTACACCTCGGACACCGCGAACTTATTCGACGCACGCTCTTGGAACGGAAGCCGGGTTGGCGAGCGGGTGCGATCACCTTTGCAAACCATCCCGCTGCATATCTGCGCCCCGGCGAAGAACCACCGCTGCTCCAGAGTTGCGAGGAGCGAGTGAATACGCTGGCGGCGCTCGGAATCGAAGAGTGTTTCCTCGTTCCGTTCGACGGTTCGGTGGCGACGATGAGCGCGCAACGCTTTATCGACGAAGTTTTGCTGGCGCGCCTCGGTGCGCGGGCGGTCGTGACCGGCGAGAGCTTTCGGTTCGGCGAACGTCGCGGCGGCGATACGACGCTGCTGCGCGATCGGCTCGCACCCATCGGCGTGAGAGCGATCGCGGTCCCGGCGGTCTGCGATGCGGCGGGCGAGCGCATCTCCTCGACCCGTATTCGCAGCCTCGTGCAGCGTGGGGATTGCGAAGCTGCCGACGCCCTGCTCGGTGCGAATTTTACCATCCGCGGCATCGTCGAGCGTGGGGCCGGGCGCGGGCACGACCTCGGTTTCCCAACCGCGAACCTTCGGGTCGCGGGCGGAATGCTGCCCGGCGACGGGGTTTACGCGACCCTCGCTCGTCACGATGGGCGGGAGTATATGGGCCTGCTCTCGATCGGCAGTAACCCCCAGTTTGCCGGCGAGAGCCGCACGGTCGAGGTCTGGTTGCGCGACTTTTCGCACACGATCTATGGCGAGCAACTCACCCTGCGCGAGCTCCGCTTCGTCCGCGAGCAGAAAACCTTTTCCGACGTTTCGGCGTTGATAGAGCAAATGGAGCGCGATCGCGAGGCGGTCGCCTTCCCTAGTTACGGATGAGGAGACCGATGAAACCGTACCGCCCGCTGTTGCTCGCCGCTTCGTTCGCCTTGCTCGCCGGCTGCTCGCATGCCGCGACTTCGACGGCCCCCGCGCATGCCGCCGTCGGGGTCATGGAGCCTTCGTGGAGCGAACGCACCGACACGGGCTCGATGCTTACATCCTCTGCGTTGCTCGGCAAACCCGTTTACGTCAATTTTTTCGCATCGTGGTGCCCGCCGTGTAATGACGAAGCACCGGATATCGAAGCGATCGCAAAAAAATATGCCCCGCGTGGGCTGCAAGTCGTCGGTGTCGATGTGATGGAAAATGCCGACAAGGCAGCGCTCTTTGGGCGCGAGCACCACCTCACCTATCCGCTCGTCGTCGACGACGGCACGCTGCGCGATGCTTATCAGCTCAACGGTTTACCGGTTCACGTCTTCATCGACGCCGACGGTACCGTTCATGCGATCCGCATCGGCGAGTTAACAAAAACGGAGATGATTCGGAACGTGCGCGCGATTCTCCCGAGCAAAGGCCCGGCGTAAGGCGCGTTCGTACCGAGCAACCAAGCGAGCCGTCGATTTGACGGGTCGCGGGAATAAAGAACGACGGAAGTCGTTTTTTTTTGTTAGGACGTGGTAAAAGAGGCGAGTGCCCGTCGATG
>DAHUYY010000253.1 GCA_027306845.1 Vulcanimicrobiota bacterium
GGTCGGCTTCGGAGTCGGTGAGTTCGTCGGCACCGGAGTCGGCGACGCGGTCGGAACCGGGGTCGGCGACGCGGTCGGAACCGGGGTCGGCGATGCGGTCGGAACCGGGGTCGGCGATGCGGTCGGAACCGGGGTCGGTGAAGGCGCCGGGGTCGGCGTGCTTCCGTTGGTCAGCGATGCATCGTCGAGGTAGACGTAGTTGTAGTCGCTGAACGATCCGCTGCCGTAGATACCGACAAAAATAATGACCTGTTGTCCGGCATAGGCACCGATATTGTAGCTGCGTTGGACGTAGCCATTGGTATTGCCGTTCTCGGTGTAGAGGTTGGTCAGGTAGTTGCCGTTTGCATCGAAGAGATCGGCTTCCTGATCGGCGTTGTAGGTGCTGGTCTCGCTCGTACCTTCGTCGACGTAGAAGCTGAGTTGTCCGTTGGTCGGAACGGTTACCTGTTGGCAGACGCCGTCGAGGCCGTACTCTTCGCCGAGATTGCTGGCGAGATTTCCGGTGAAGGCATCGTACGTACCGCTATGCGGATTCGACGAGTCGATCGTTGCATAACCGTTTCCGCAAGCAAACCACGGCGAGAAAGCTCCGGTTTCGAAACCGGGGTTGCCGATGACGTTCGAGGTTGCAAACGGTGTCGCGTATTTCGCAAGCATCGCTCCGCGCGCTTTCATCTGCGGCGAGAGCGCGATCTTGCGCGTTGCGCGCTGTGCGGGCACGTGCGGCACGCTCGGCAGTGTCGTCGAAGCAATCAACGACGAGAGCGAGAGCGAACTGCGGACGTGGGCGCCGGTATGGGCAACCACGATATTGCTCGCCGTTACTGCATGTACCAGCGGTGCGATCGCCGCGGGCACAGCCGCCGGCTTCACGTTGACGTAACGCGCACCGAATTTACCCTGGTTCACCATGTGAATCTGGGTGTTGAAATAGCTCTCGACCTTCGCCGCTGGGGCGGAGGCTTCGATAATGGTGCGGTTGGAGTACTCTTTGGTAATCGTAAAGCCCGCACGCTGCAATGCAAAGACGACGCTTTGCTCCTGCTGGGCGGTCGGTGCGTAATACGAATTAAATTCATCGGTCGTGAGATAGTGATGGTACATCGGCGAAGTAGGATCGGCTTGCTGGGCGACGAGCTGATCGAGTTGCGCCTGATGGTTGTAGTCGAGCGTCAACGTGACGTTGACGGGCGTCGTCTGCGGCGCGGCACCCATGTCGGTGTAGGCAAGGGTGCCGGCGGTCTTCGGAACGCTGCTGATCGGGCCTTGGGCGGGCGACGATCCGGTGCTTTGCGTGGGCGCGCCGGTCGGTAAAATTCCTCCACCGGAATTGCCGCCGCCGCACGCCGAAAGCACCATGCCTGCAATCAGACATGATGCTACGAGTCGGAGGGATGTTTGCATTCTTCTCCTTGGTCGTACGAAGTTGTACGAAGTAGTTGCAACAGATGCCCCCGGCCCACGCGAGCGGGCCCGGGCACCCGGGCATTTTACGTTAAGTGGCGGTTAAGATATAAGGAGCCCAAGCAAATGAGGGGCCGAAGCCCTTAGGTGCATTTTGTCACTGCGAAGCCGCGGTCGGCTCGCCACCGATGAAGGGCGGATGAGAAAGCGGCGCTCGGCGCGACCGCGGGTGCCGCACGCGCGTTTTGGGGATAACGAGCGTACCAACGTCCACGAAACGGAGGATCCCATGAAACGCAGATCGCTTGCTTTTGCCCTCGTAACCGCCCTAACGCTTCTCGTCCCGCTCGCCGTTCAGGCGGACTGGAATGGCGGGGAAGGTCGCGAGCGCACGATCGTCGCCCGCGCCGACGCTTTTTGGCCCTACCATCTCCGCTTAGAGGATGGCCGGACCCTCGAACTGCATCGCGGCACGATTATCAACCCCACCGGCATGACGCCGCGTTGGGGGATGTTACTCCGCATATGGGGGCATCGCGGCGAGGACGGCGCCTTCATCGCCGACCGAATCGATCTCATCCGCGGCGGGCGTCGCGGGCGTGACGACGACGGAGGGCGCTGACCGCTCTAGGCGGTGAATGCGACCAGCGCGTTCGCGGGCTTATCGGCGGTCCAGAAGCGCGTACCGTCATGCGTGAGCGAGACGCTGCGAAACGGCAGATGAGCGAGCGCTTCGACGGTACGCGCTTCCAGCGAGGTGACCCGCACGAAGGTGTTCGTCGCGTCGTCGGTATTGCGAGCGAGCAAGTAGAGCGTCCCCTCGACGAAACAACAGCCGACGGTTGCGCGTGCGAAACCCGAGAGCGCCTCGGAAAAATCCATCGTCGCGAGCACCGAGCCGGCGGCATCGAGCGCGAGCAGGCGCTTGCGAGCGGCTTGGCTGAGCCACAGGTGCCGGCCGTCGAACGCGAGTTGGGAACCGGTAAGATCGGGGCAAGCGATTCGGTCGTGCTCCTTGACGCCATGCCCGGGCACGAAGCGCCGCAAATAACGATCGTCGTCGGCGCCTTCACTCGAAACAAATCGCAACTCGTCACCGAGCGCGATCGCACCGATCGGTTTTCCGGGTGCCTGCGATTCGTCGAGCACCCGGTCGTCGTTCGGCGAAACCGCGTAGAGGCGACTCGTTTGCATCGAGCTGATCCAGAGGCGCTCGCCGTCGGCGGCGA
>DAHUYY010000254.1 GCA_027306845.1 Vulcanimicrobiota bacterium
CTTCGGCCATCGTCTGCGCCGGCTCGCACGTCGTCGGCTCGTCGGCGATGATTTCGTCAAACCACAGGTCGCGCCCCGATACCATCGTCACCGGGTCGCCGACGCGCTTGGCAACGATACAGTAGCGGATCGACGGCGTCTGCGCCATCGCGGCGTCGCAGTTGGCTTTCAGCGGAACTTTATTGCCGCGCCGCCAGCCTTGGTCGGCGGTAATCAATGCGACGCATCGTGCGTCGTTGACGCGATCGATAATTGCATCGGGTGAGAAGCCGCCGAAAATAACGGAATGCGCGGCCCCGATGCGCGCGCATGCGAGCATCGCGACGGGAAGCTCGGGAATCATCGGCATGTAAATCGCAACGCGATCGCCGTGCCCGATGCCGAGCCGTCGTAGCGCGTTGGCAAAGCGGCAGACGTCGTCGAGCAGCTCGCGGTAGGTGATCGCGCGGCGATCTCCCGGCTCGCCCTCGTAGAAATAGGCGACGCGATCGCCGAGGCCGGCCTCGACGTGCCGGTCCAGGCAGTTCACCGACGCATTGATCGCCCCATCGGCGAACCATTGCGCGAAGGGCTCCTCCCAGTCGAGAATCCGCGTGAAGGGGCGCGACCAGCGCAGTTTCCGCGCCCAGGTCGCCCAAAACGCAAGTGGGTCGGCCTCGGCCTCGGCGTAGATGCTCGGCGCGGCGTTCGCCTGGGCGGCGAAGGCCGGCGGGGGCGGAAAGGCGCGCCGCTCGTCGAGAAGCGATTCAATGGCTTTGGGTTCCATGCCGCGATGATTGGCGGTCGACCTTTGTCGCCCTGGCAGGAAGTCTTCGCACTCGCTTGCCCGGAGTGCTAAACTAGCGGGGATGGAGAACGAGGTCGACGGTCTCGACAAGCGCAAAGCCTACATTCTCGCGACGGTCGTATACGAGTATATCGCGACCGGCGAACCGGTGGGCTCGCAGGCGCTTACCCAAAAATATAATCTCGGCGTTAGTTCGGCGACCGTGCGGAACGAAATGGCCGACCTGGAGGCCGGCGGTTACCTCGAGCAACCGCATACCTCCGCCGGACGCGTCCCCTCTGATGCCGGTTATCGCACCTACGTCGACGCATTGATGTCCCCCGAGGAACTCGGCGCCGACGAACGCCGCCGCATTCGCGACGAAATGCGCGATGCGCGCGCGCAGCTCGACGAGATCGTCGAACAGAGCAGCCGACTCTTGGGGCGCTTAGCGGGAAATCTCGCATTCGTTACCAAGCCGCAGAGCGAGACGCAGAGTTTCCGGTACGCGCAACTCATCTGGATCGGCGAGCGTTCGGGCATCGCGATCATCGTTACGTCGTTCGGCGTCGCATCGCAATCGCTCTTCGAATTACGAAACGACGTAACACCCGACGATCTTACGCGCCTCTCCAACGCACTCAACGCCAACTTTGCCGGGCGGCTCCTGCGCGATTGCGACGAGCGATCGCTCGCCGCGGTGACGAAACAGTGCGGCTTCGGCGACGATATGGTCGGTGCGGTTCGCGCCGCATTTACCGGTGCGCGCACGCAAGAACAGCCCGGCATCGCCGCCTCCGGTGCGCAGCATCTCCTCGATCAGCCGGAGTTTCGCGACGTGCGAAAATTGCGCTCGATCCTGCGCATTCTCGAAGAGCAGCGGACGCTCTACGACCTCGTTGCCGATGCGTTCGACAGCCCCGCAGCAAGCGTCAAGATCGGGCACGAATTGGGCAGCGAAGAGCTCGCCGACCTTTCGCTCGTCACCGTTCCCTATCGCTTCGGCGAACGCGCGGTCGGTATGCTTTCGATCTTGGGCCCCCGTCGAATGCCGTATGCCCGGCTACTCGCCCTGGCATCGGGAACTGCCGAGACGCTCTCCGAACGCCTACACGATGTCGAAGTAAGATAAGGAACGTACAGCAACACACCCATGCCCAGCGTAGATTATTACGAAGTTTTAGGCGTTGCCCGCGATGCGGCACCCGAAGCGATCAAACGTGCGTATCGCCAATTGGCGCGACAGCATCACCCCGACGTTGCCTCCGATAAGGCCAATGCCGAGACGCGCTTCAAAGAGATCAACGAGGCGTATGAAGTGCTCTCGAACCCCGAAAAAAGGGCGCGCTACGACCGTTTCGGCACCGCTGACGGCAACGACGGTTTCGCCGGATCGCCCTTTGGGGGCGGTGGTTTCGGCGATATCTTCGATATGTTCTTCAGCGAGATGCGCAATGGCGGGCAGCAGCAGCGTTCCGGGCCGCAGCGCGGCAGCGACCTGCGCTACGATCTCGATATTTCGCTCGAAGAAGCATTTTCCGGTACGACGCGCGAGTTGACATTCACGCATCTCGGACAGTGCGAAACCTGCTCCGGAAGCGGTGCCGCCGAAGGCAGTGCCGTCGCACCCTGCATGCAGTGCGCGGGAACCGGTGTCGTGCGCGTTGCGCGCCAGACGCCGCTCGGACAGTTCGTTACGCAGAGTACCTGCCCGCGTTGCGGCGGCGACGGTCGCATGGTCGCGCGTCCATGCGAGAGTTGCGGCGGCCGGGGGCGCCGCGAGAGCGAGCGCAAACTCACGGTGAAAATTCCCGCCGGCGTCGACGACGGGGCCCGCATCCGTATCGCCGGGAGCGGCGAGGGCGGCATT
>DAHUYY010000255.1 GCA_027306845.1 Vulcanimicrobiota bacterium
TAGAGCGCGACCGGCACCATCAGCGAACGGAGCGTGTGATAGCCGTCGGGGCGCTTGCCGAGCACCTCGAGGGTCAGGTTGATTTTTGCCGGAGCCCTTAGAAACGAGCGATTCATCGTCGGAGTTGACGATTGTCGAAAGAGCGCAGGCTTCCTGGGCGAATAGAGCCGCTATGCGTTCGAGTTATGATGCCCAGCGGAATGAATTCTGCGCCTACGTCATGCACGAACGCGAGACTCCCTACGGCCTTTTGCTGGGCAACTTCAAGTCGTACGCTCAATCGACGGCAAAGGCCGGCGTGCGCGGCCTATGGGATGCCGATAGCGACCGCATCATTTTCGGGACGCACCAGATCGCTTACCGCTTGCGCGATGTCGGCGTTACCTATTTTCCGCATGAAATCGAGCGCACGTTTACCTTTCTCCCCTACGCGCAGCTCTCGGAGTTCACGCTCGGCGAGCGGATTCACGTCACCGAGGCATTTTACGTTCCGCACGGCCCGAAGTTCGACCGCAGCGTTGCATTCGTCGTCGATCTCACGCTCTATAATCCCGGCGACGCTGCCGTGGAGGTCGCCGTCTTTCCGTGGGCGCTGCTCGTCGGACAGCGTTTTTATGGGGAGACCGAGGCCGATGTCGACGCGGGAGTCATCGATGGCAGCATTCACGCGGTAAATTCAACGCTCGGCGCGCAACGCTGGTGGGGAGGCTCGCGCGAACCCTATGCCGCGACCGTCTCGGTTCGGGAACAAGCGTTGCTCGCGCAGATGCGCAGCGGAACCTTACTGGAAGAAGATGCGGTCGTCGAAGCCTTCGTCGAAGGCGGAGATACGGCGCGCACCTCCAGCGTGCGCGGGCGCATTTTCGGCGCGATGGAATATCGTATCACCGTCGAACCCGGCGCGCGTTCGCTCTTGCGGCTGGCAGTCGTCTTCCACAAAGACGGCGATCTCGATCTTCGCCCGCGCTTTAAAGACCTTCTGAACGACTCGAAAGCGCTCCACGATACGCAGCGCTATTTCGCGAAGCGGCTCGCCGACGCGCGTTTTCTCACCCCATCGCAACGGATTTCGCGCGGTGTCGTCTGGGCTAAAGCGAACATGTTGCGCATCATCAAGGAGTATCCGATCGGCTGGGGATCGACGAATTCGCCACCCTCCGATATCTTGGTCTCGCGCGATACATCTTGGTTCGTGCACGGCTTCGATTATTTTTTGCCGGAATTTAGCCGCGACGCCATCGAAGTGTTCAATCAACATATCGAAGAGAGCGGTTTGATGATCGAATACGTTCGCGGCGTCAATGCGTATAAAACGGCGTACGATCTTAATATTAACGACGATACGCCGTTGCACTGCATCGCGATGCTGCACCATTATAATGCGACGCTCGACGAGGCCTGGGTGAAATCGCGCCTACCGATCGTCCGTCGCCTCGCCGACTACCTGCTCTCCCAACGCGACGAACGCGGCCTTCTCTTCGGAAAGGCGCAGGGTGTCGATATGTACGGCATCAGTTCGTGGCGCAACATCATTCCCTATTATAAACTCGACGGGGCGGTCACCGAAATCAATAGCTAAGGCGTTTTTGCGCTCGAGGCCGCGGCGATTCTCTGCGCGGTCGCCGGCGACCAGGATGCATGGCAGCGTTACTCCGACGAAGCGCAATCGTTGCGCGAAGCGACGATGAGTTATCTCTTCGATGACGACACCGGCGCATTCGTTCTCAACATCGACCAAAACGGCGATTTTCAAGATAGCTTTACCGCCGATGAGATCTTCCCGGTGCTCTTTAACGTCGCCGATGCAGGCGAACGCGATGTCATTCTCAAGCGCCTTTCGGAGAGCGATTTTACGACGCCGGTCGGCCTGCGCACCATCTCGACCGCCGACCCGTGGTATTTCCCGTCGTTCGGTGTCGGATTGCTCGGCGGCGTCTGGCCCGACCTGACGCTCTGGTACGTCGTCGCCCTAGCGCGCAACGGCGGCATCGACGAAGGGGTCGGCTTCCTGGATCGCATTTACGAAGCGATGGAGGGCGGAAGCCCCCGCAACACCGTGCCCGGTGAGTTCGCAGAATGGTTCGACGGCGGCTCGTTGACCAATCGCGGCATGTATCTTTCGCCGTGGACGGGGGCGAAGTACCTGTGGGCGGTCGCCGAGACCATCGGCGGGTTCGACGGCTATCGAACGAGCGGCCGGCCGCACCTCAACCCGTTGCGCCCGACGGGATGGAACTGGGTCGCCGGCGTCAACGTGCGCTGGGGCGGGAAGCGCTGCACCTACGTCGTCGATTTCGAGCGGGCGACGATCTCGACCAACTCCCCCGATCTCTCCGCCGAGGAGCCCTATCACATCGTCGATGCCGGGCGCGACGTGAGCGACGAGGTAACGGTCTCGCCGGTCGAGATCGGCGCGGTCGCCTTCGAAGCCCCCGGTGGGATCTTCACGATCTTCGTGCTCAACGATGACGAAGAGGAGAGAGATTCCATCGTCGAGTTCCGGGGAAGTACCCGGCGGGTAGAGCTAGCAAAGGGAGCAATCGAGAGCCTCGTCATCGGCGGGCGGTAGCCGAGAGCGCCACCTCGGGCGCCCGGCGGCTGTTGTCGCTGAAGGAAGTTGCGCCC
>DAHUYY010000256.1 GCA_027306845.1 Vulcanimicrobiota bacterium
ATTCGCTCGGCCTCGGTTCCAATGCCGAAATCGCGCACGCATATCTGCAGGCCGTCGTTGTAAATCCGGCAGGTGATAACGATTTCGTCGCTCTCGCGGGCGTGCTGGATGGCATTCGTGCACGCCTCGGCGACCGCCAATTTAAGATCGGCTATTTCGTCGACATTGAAATGCATGCGGGCGGCGACGGTAGCGACCGAGAGCCGCGCGAGTGCAACCCACTCGGCGCGAGACGGAATGCGAACTTCAATCTCATGAGCCTCGCTGCCGATCTCGCGCGCTTGCATCATTTCAATGCGTTGACGGCGTCGTCGACGCTCTCGTAGATATCGAACACTTTGATAAGTCCGGTAATATCGAAGATTTTTCGCGTTTGCGGATTGGTCGAGACAAGCGTCACTGCGCCGCCGTGTTCGCGCACCCGCTTGAGCCCGCCGATCAGCACGCCCAGTCCGGTTGAGTCGATGTAACGAACGTTCTGCAGATCGATTGCAAACGTATAGGTTCCCTTATCGATGAGTTTCCCGATGAAATCTTTGACCTTCGGAGATGTGTAAACGTCGATCTCGCCGTCGAGCGATACAACCGCTATGGAGCCGTTCACGGAGCGTACCTGCATATCGATTTCCACGCGCGCCACTACGCCCCGTCCGCCTGCTGCTCGGTATGACCGTTTTGAGAATGCTCGCTCCCCGTCGCGCGTGCTTGCTCCAAAATCGTCCGGCCGCGTTCGTAGAGATCGGCCGCATTGTTTTGCCAAACCGCCGTGGCCTCACCGACACGATCGCGAAGATCGCCGGTTGCATCGACGGCCTGATTGCTCGCTTCGCGCGCTCTTCCGATCACCGCATCGCGCGTCTCTTCGTCGGAGAGCAGAATCGCGGCGGCCGCACCGATAGCGGCGCCGATCAATAAGCCGATGACGAACCCACCGCCGTTCGGGCGACTACTCACGCTGCGCTACCTCCACGAGGATCGTTCCCACCGACGAAGCGTTTCAAACGGTCGGCAACGATATTTATGCTTTCGCCGAAACTCGTAACGCCCGGTACCACCGCGCTCTTAGAGAGCTCGGCGGTCTGCGCGAGCGCCGAAGCGGCGCCTTCGAGAGATTTTGCCGCGGTCGCGAGATGACCGACGGCTTGTTCGGCACCGCCTGCGGCACCGCTGACATGTTGCAGCGTCGATGCGGCGGCCGGGCCGATATCACCGAGCTGGGTATCGACGACATCGAGCGTTTTATTGAGGCGGCCGAAGGTTCGAGCGAGAGCGATTGCAGCGATGATCAGCGCCAGGCCGGCGAGAAAAGCGCCGCCGCCGACACCGTAATCGAGCACCGCGTGAAGTGTAGAGGCGTCATTGGTCATAATGCCTTCCCCTTTCGCGGCCGCACCCCCTGAGGCTTGCTAACGCAAGCGCCCGACTGCTGCGGCGAGTATCTCGCCGGCCGCCGTCACCGCGCGCTCCTCGCTCTCCGGAGCGAATGAGAAGCGCACGACCCCGCGCTGGAGCGCCGTTTCCAGCCCCATTGCGGCGATAACGTGGCTCGGCTCGAAGACGCCGGAGGTACACGCACTTCCAGCCGAGGCGGCGACGCCGTCGAGATCGAGCTTCATAAGGAGCGCCTCCGACTCGATCCCGGGAATTGCGAGGTTCGAGATATTCGGCAGTCGTTCGGCCGCGGCGCCATTGACGTGGAGCGCGGAGATCGAGCGCCGGGCGCGCTCCTCGAAGCCGGCGCGGATTGCGGCGACGCTGCGTACGGCCTCGGCACGCCCTTCGACCGCGAACTCGAGTGCCGCGGCAAAGGCGGCGATGCCGGGAACGTTCTCGGTACCTGCGCGCGAGCCGTACTCTTGCCCGCCGCCGTAGATCAGCGGCTCCAGCGCGATCTCGTTGCGCAGGGCGAGCAGCCCGACCCCTTTGGGGGCACCGAACTTGTGACCGGAGAGCGAGAGAAGATCGACCCCCAACGCTTCGGGGGAGCAATCGAGCCAGCGTGCGGCCTGCACGGCGTCGGTATGAAAGAGCGCGCCCGCGGCGTGCGCCTCCGCCGCCAGGCGCGCGATCGGCTGCAGCACTCCGGTCTCGTTGTTCGCGAGTTGAATCGAGACCAGCAGCGTCCGTTCGTCGAGCTCCTGCCGATATGCAGCGCCCTCGATCCGTCCCTCGCGATCGACCGGCAGCGTGACGACCTCGAAGCCTTCGCGCTGGAGCGCTCGCGCGGCATGCAGGACGGCGTGATGTTCGGTCGCACCGACCAGAATGCGCCGTCGCACTCCTTCGCGCGCGATTCGCGCAACGCCGAAGATCGCCAGCGAGTCGCTCTCCGAACCCCCGCCGGTGAAGCGAACGTTTTTTCGCCGTACGCCGAGGGCGCGAGCCACGCGATCGCGCGCATCGTCGAGAACGGCATGTGCGGCGCGACCTTCTGCGTGCAGGGAACTGGGATTGTAATCGTTTGCTAATGCGTTCAGATAGGCATCGCGGGCGACCATCGAGATCGGAGTCGTAGCAGCGTGGTCGAGATAGATTCGTTCGCCCATCACGGCTCGAAATACCGGCGTCCGCGCAGCCGTTCCGGCAAAAATTCCTGCGGCGCATCGGGATCTTC
>DAHUYY010000257.1 GCA_027306845.1 Vulcanimicrobiota bacterium
GGCCCGCGTACGAAAACCCCATCTCGCCGCTTCCGACCTTCGATGCGCTCGACCGCGCCGGCTCGATCGCCGCAGCGTTGCAAGCGTTGCGCAACTACCCCGGCCCGACGCAAAATTTCGTTCTCGCCGATACGCACGGCAACGCCGCCTATCAACTCGCCGGAATTATCCCCGCCGATCCGCTCTGGGGGCGGCGATTCCATACCGCCGCCGCACTCGCAAAACACTATGGGCTCGTGCCGTTCGCAAAACTTCCGCACGTCGCGCCCTCGCGCGACGCCGTTCTCTGGACTGCGAATAACAAGATGTACGGCCCCGGGTATCCGCTGCGCTTGAGCGCGCAATTCGCGCCACCCTATCGCGCCTATCGCATCGCGACATTACTACGCGCGCGCAATAAATACAGCATCGCCTATTTCGCGCGCATGGAGATGGATGTCTATTCGCCGGCGGAACGCGCGTTCGCACGCAGCGCCGCCCATCTTGCATGGCTGCTCGAGACCGGTGCCGAAGCGCGTTTGCTCGCCGCGCTCCGCACCTGGAACGGCGAGCTCACCCCCGCATCGCTCGGCGCCACCGCCGCGGTCACGCTGCGGCGCGCGCTCGTGCAGTTGACGCGACAACCTTTCATGCAGGACGCGATGAGCGAACGGTTGGGGGCGACGCCCGAACTCGGCGTCGCGCTGCAACTCGCGGCGCGCGAACGCCCGCATCTCCTCCCGTGGGGCGTTGCCGGCGCCGTGACGGTTCGCCATCCGCTCGCCGCGCTCGGGGCGCGTTTCCTCGACGGTTCGCGCTTTGCCGGCGACGGCGACGGCTTCGTCATTCACGTGCAGCGACAAGGTTTTTCGCAGAGCTTCCGAGCGGTCTGGGAGCCCGGCGCCTGGGATCGCGGGGGCATTACGATTCCGCAAGGAGAGTCGGGCGAACCCGGCAGCCGCTGGTACACCGATGAAGCCGGTGCCTGGATCGCCGGACGACTCATTCCTATGCCCTGGAGCCCCGCGGCGGTGCGCGCTGCGACACGGTACTCCCTCACGCTTGCGCCGTAACGGAGCGGCAAGAGATATCGTTATAGGACAGAACTCGTATTCTACCGGCAGGTGGCGAGCTGGGGTCGCTCCCCGTCGGGGCCGCAAGCAGTACTTGGGGGCGGCGACGCCTCCTATCAGCTTCACAGGAGCGCCTACTATGAAAATTTTTCGATCGATCGCTGCAATAAGTGCGTTTTTCGCCGTTGCGGCGCTCGCCGCTGTTCCCAGTTCCGCGCATGCAAAGGCGAGCCCGCCGGTTCTCGCCGTCAATAATTGCAGCCCGTCGTTGGGAACTGTCCTCATGCCGGGAACCGCTACCGCGTTTAGCCCAGGCTCGGATCCGGTCGGCTACGTTCCGCCCGTCGGCGCCCCGCCTCCCAAGGTCATGGTCAATCAAGACTATTCACACCAGAACGGGGTCGTCGTAACGGCTGGAAGCACCCACTATCAGGCTCCGCTCCGCAGCGACCCGACCTTGACGATCGGCTACACGAATCTCGCGCCGAAAGCGATCCGTTCGATCGACTTCGCGCTGATCGCTAAAGGCCGCATCGTCGCCGATGTCCGCGACGTCGGGAACTTCGCACCGGGTGCGAAGATCCAACACAAATTCGCCCTCAGTCCGAAAATCTTCCCGCTCGGCACGGGGCTCGCCGTCTGCGCGCCGCTCTCGATAACCTACGCCGACGGAACGACCTGGCACGGTTAACGATAGCGTTCCCACGCTTGGTTTTCAGCCGCGTCGGCAATTGCAGACGCGGCTGAAATTTTAGTACGTCGCTAAAGAGCTGCTCGCGCCGACAGCAGCAACATCGAATGTGCGCGATACGTTCTTCTTTCATGAGGTAATATCATGAAGAACGCACGAGCAAGCCTCGCAATCGCCCTCCTGCTTGCATCAGCAACGACGACCGCGATGGCCACCACCATCAAGCACCCAATTCGTATCGCAGAATGCCGCCCCCAAGCGATCGGTAGCGCGATGTGGTCGTACTCCGATGGTTTTTTGCCAAGCTATCCGTACTATTGGAGCGACGCCCTCGGAGGCATGTTCTATCAGCAACCGATGCGTAGCTCTCCTCTTCTTTCCATCGCCTACGTAAACCAAACGCATCGCGTTATGAAGAACATCGAGTTTGGTCTCCTAGCCCGAGGCCGGCTCGTTGCCGAGGTACACGATCTCGGAACTTTTACACCGGGAGCGATGATTCGGCATCAATTCGGCCTGAGTCGCAACGTCTTACCGCTCGGCACGAGTTTTTCCAAGTGCGTGCCGTTGCGAATCGCATTCAAAAACGGAACGACCTGGAAGAATCCGCACCTGCGGCAGCTGCATAGAAGCATCTTCGCGAGGGGTTAACCCGAAGCGCAACGCTGGAAGCAGAGCCTCGATTTCGGCTATCGCGCGACGGCCGAAATCCGGCTTTGCCGCGTTAGATACAAGTATTCGTCGGTAGTACAACTTCCAGGCGATTTCCGGGTCGCGCCCGGAGAGTTGTTCCAACGATGCGATTCGAGAGCGTCGTTTTTACAGCCGTTCGTTTCGGCCGACGCGGGCCGCGAAGCAGCCGCGTT
>DAHUYY010000258.1 GCA_027306845.1 Vulcanimicrobiota bacterium
GACGCCGAGCCCGGTACAGATTCCGCCGGCCGTACATTGTGAGGACGTTACATACGGGTAACTGCCGAAAGAAATATCGAGCAGCGTGCCCTGCGCCCCTTCGGCGAGAATGCGCTTCCCCGCGGCGAGCCGTGCGTGGATATAACCGACGCCGTCGACGACCGCGGCGCGTAGTCGCGCTGCCGCAGCGAGCAATCGTTCCTCCATCTCCGCAAAATCGGGGAGAACCTCGGGGTTTCGCATCGCCCGTTCGTGAGCGCTGCGAACGGCGCGGAGACGGCTGCGAAAATGGCGCTCGTCGATCGTCTCGCCTAACGTGATACCGAGGCGCGAAACGCGATCTGCGTACGCCGGGCCGATGCCGCGCCCGGTGGTCCCGATCTTCTCTGCGCCGCGAGCCTGCTCCGAGGCTTGGTCGAGGACGCCGTGATCGGGCAGCACGATATGGGCGCGGTCGGAGAATTTCACGCGTTCGGTGTCGACCCCGACCTCGGCGAGACGCGCGAGTTCGTCGAGCGCGCCTTCGAGATTCACCACGCATCCCGAACCGACGAAGAGTTCGACCGTTGGGTGCAGCGCAGCGGATGGGACCAAACGAAGGGCGAGTTTCTTCTCGCCGACCTCTATGCGATGGCCGGCATTATCGCCGCCGCCGAAGCGCGCGACCACATCGTACTCACGTGCGTACCAATCGACGATGCGCCCCTTGCCCTCGTCTCCCCACTGCATGCCGAGAACGGCATCGATGCGTCCGCTCATTGACTGCGAAACTCCAAATCCGAACCGCTCCCCATCGGGATCTCCGGTTTTCCTTCGAACGAGGTCATGACGAACTCCGAGAAGAGCGCATTGGGCCAACCGAAATTCGGTCGCGTAAAATGCTTGGGATCGTTTGGATCGAACGACTCGTGCAGCAAGTGATCGCCGGGATCGCTGGCGAGCAGTTCGTTGAGTACGTCCTGTTTTTCAGTCTGCGAGCGCGCCGTCAGCCCTTGCATGATGAGCGCAAGCGGCCATATCCAGTGATCGGGGGTATGAAAACTTCCAATCCCGGAGGCGTACCGCCCCGAATAAAATGACGGGTTATCGTCCGAGAGCAGAAACCGGCGAGTATTTTGGTAATACACGTTCGATTTCGAGGTGTAGCCGATATAGGGAGCCGAGAGGAGGCTCGGAATGTTCGCATCGTCGGTGAGAATCGCATGCCCGAGGCCGTCTACTTCGTAGGCGTAGATATATCCGTATTTCGGAACGAAGACGAGCCCGTAGGTCTGAATGCCGCGTTGCACCTCATCGCGCAACGCATCGGCCGAGCGCGCGAGGATAACGTTCCGATAGACGTTCCGTTCGATATCGGCGATATCGCCGAGCGCGACGACGGCGAACATCTCCGACGGAATGAGATAGTTGTAATAACACGCATCGTCGGATGGGCGGAAACCCGTCCAAATCATTCCGGTATAGGCGACCGGGCGCCCCTTCCCGCCGTCGGCGAGTTCGGGCTCGGTGTAGTGCGAGTCTCGCGGATGATCCTGTTCGCGCTCCATGGTATTGAGAATATCCTCGAGCGCTTTTTCCATATCGGGAGTGAAAATTTTGGTATCGCCGGTCGTTTTCCAATAGCTCCATGCAAGCGTCACCGGATACGCAAGCGAGTCGAGCTCGAATTTTTGCTCCCACACGCGATAGTCGAGCGTAAAGGCGTTTGCATAGGGATCGATCTGAATGTACTTCGCCATCCGCGCCAATATCGCGCGAAGTAATTTGCGAACGCTCGGATCTTGCTTCGCAAAGAAAAGATACGGACGCAATTGCGCGCTTGCATCGCGCAGCCACTCGGCGGGAATATCGCCGGTTTTTACGTAGGCCGTCCCGTCGGGGGCGTATTCGGCAAGCGTCGTCGTATCGAGTAACGCAGCCCGAAACATCTCCTGTAAGTGCGCGTTGGGACTCCGAAAGTCGGTCGCGGCGGCTTCGATGGAGGGAAGTTGCAGAGCGCTCCCGCTGGTGGAGAGCAATGCTGCAACCGTCAACATCGCAAAAAACGCGGCGAGCGCGCGCCGCATCACGATGCGTGCTCGCCGAGAATCGTCACGTCACCGAGGGCCAAGGCATCCTCACGCGATATCGGTTCGTGCGTCACCAAGGCAAGAGAGCGCGGCCCGCGCTCGCGCATCGCCCCGAGCAGACAACGCATCCGGTCGAGATCGTCGATGCGATCGCAGACGACGAGGAGGTCGCGCCCATCGACGGGGCGGGAAAGATCGGTGAGAAAGCGGCGGGCGCCGGCATCGCCGCCGATCGAGAGAAAATCGATCTCGCACGGCGATTGCACGCAGCGTACGAAATCGGCGAGAAAAAAGAGCGAGGGGCCGATCTCCGCGACGGCAATCGGGGCGGCCGCGTCGTAGCCTCGGTCGACGCTCCGCGCGAGTGCGAGCGTTCGCTCGCTGCGCCGAAGGTCGGGTGGTACGCACGTCATGAGCCGCCTGCTACGACGCCGCTCAGCCTGTCTCAGCTTGCAGCGGCAGCAGGATTTCAAACCGAGCGCCGCCCCGGGGAGCATCGCCGACACGCACCTCGCCACCGACACGCGAGACG
>DAHUYY010000259.1 GCA_027306845.1 Vulcanimicrobiota bacterium
CGTCGTTCGCATCGTTGACGCTGCGCGTTACCTCACGGTATGAAAAGCGCATCGCACCGTCGCCGCGCGGCGCGAGAAGCGCCCCTCGATCTTCGGGCGAGAGGCGCGCGTCGAGCCAGTGCAGCGCGTCCTCGGCGGCGATAACGGCGGGCTCGCGATGATGGAGCGAGCGCAGTTCGAGGCGCGAGGCACGGGTGAGGATAGAAAAACAGGGCGACGCATCGCGAAAATCCCATAATGCGGCAAAGAGAATCGGGCGTTGGTCGGCGGCGGAAATATAGAACGGTCGCTTTCCGCTCGGCGTCGGCTCCCATTCAAACCAGCCGTTCGCCGGCACGAGAGCCGGGCGAGCGAGATACGAACGTCGATAGAGCGGGCGTTCCGCAGCGCTCTCGGCACGGGCGTTAAACGTATGCGGGAGCCCGAATCCCCAAAGAGCGGTGGTTGCATGAAGATCGCTCCGCACGATCGGCGTGCGTTGCGTCGGAGCGATATTGTAACGTGCCGGAACAGTGCTATCGAAATCCGGCGCGAGCAGCAAAAACGGAAATGCGGCCGCGATATCGGCGCGCCGAGCGAAAAACGAGAATCTACCGCACATCGAGGGAGCGGTTCCATCCCCACGCAAGGATCGATGCGGCGCTCGGGCGTACGGTTGCACGATGAGCGCGGAATCGCAAACGTTGGCTCTTGACGGCGGCGAGATCGAGTATATCTATCGTCGTGCGACCGACGGCGAGTCGCCGACGATTGTTTTTCTGCATGAGGGTTTGGGAACGCTGAAGCTCTGGCGCGATCTTCCCGCGCGCATCTGCGATGGAACGACGTATGGCTCGCTCGTGTACTCTCGCTTTGGGAACGGCTTTTCGAGCGAACTGCTGGGGGCGCGTTTGCCGACCTACATGCATGACGAAGCCATGAAGGTGCTTCCCGAGATCCTCGACCGTTTGGGAATCGAGCGTGCGTTTCTGCTCGGGCATAGCGATGGTGCCTCGATCGCCGCGATCTTCGCCGGTGCCTTCACAGAGCGTTGTTCGGGATTGATTCTCGAGGCACCGCACCTGTTCGTCGAACGGGAATCGATCGAAGCGATCGCCGCTATCGGGGCGCGATATCGAAGCGATGCCGACCTTCGCGAGCGCATCGGGCGGCACCATCGAAACGGCGAACGAACGTTCTTTGGTTGGAACGATATCTGGCTTCATCGCGCGTTCCGCGACTGGAATATCGAAGAGTACGTCGCGCGAATCATCGCTCCGATCCTCGCCGTGCAGGGGAGTGAAGACGAGTACGGCACCTTCGAACAGGTGGCTCGCATCGCGCCGATCGCGCACGGCGATCTCGACCGGCTCCTGCTGTCGCGTTGCGGACACGCTCCGCATCGCGACCGGCCGGAGCTCTTTATTGCGCTCGTTCGCGCCTGGCTCGCCGAACGCTGCTAAGGGTTCGCGCTCGCTCGGGCCGCACGGATGCGCCATCCGCAGAATGCTAGTGCGGCCCCGCGCGCTGGCAGCGTTCGACCGAGGGGCTGTCGCTTGGAAAAACCACGAACATCGTCCCACTCTTCACGACGATGTTATTTCCGTGGTGAAAGAAATTGAACGCGCCGATCGCCACGCTAACGCCGGGAATCGGTATCGCGCCGAGATATCCTGGCAGATTGCCCGAGCTTCCGTTACGCACGAGATCGTTCGCGCGATGGTCGAGAACGACGCCGTAGTGTCGGCCATGAAGTACGAAATAGCGCGGCTCGAGGACGAGCGTGCCCGAGACGCCGTTCCTGCCCGCGGGCGAAGCGACGGAGACCACGCCGTAGCCCACCGTGTGGGTTGGAATCGCGATACCCGCACCGACGGTAACGGCGTTGATGCTCTGGAAGCGGAAAAAATCTCCGGGTCGCGCATTTCCGGAATCGATCGTATCGATCATCTCCACGGCGACCGGCGTGCATGGGTTGAGGCCAAGGAAGGTCGCTCCCGAAGATCGATACGGCAGTGCGACGAGCGCCAGAACGAGCGCGAAGAGCATCGGGAGGGGATGAGGTTTTCGCATGCGCATTCTTGGGCCTTCTCGGCTGCGCGATCTCCTTCCCGCAGCGCTTCTGCGGCGGCGTTTACGGTCGCGCGATCTCGATGCGATCGTGTGCGTAATCGAAGGTAACGATGAACCGCGCGAGGAGACCGCTGCCGATATGGCCGTCGCCGGCACTGTGCAGGCGATCGGTCGTCCCGATCGTGACGTTTGCGAGATGGAGCGGCCCGAGCGCGACACTGGCGACCTCGCCGAGATGCTCGGTGCTGGTTCCGCCGACGCCGCGCACGGAGCGGCTCTCGGTAACGTGGAAGAGCGTGGGGTGAGCGTGGAAAAATTTCGTTCCGAGATTGATCGTCGATTCATCGCCCGTGTCGACGAGAAGGCGAGCGGGCGTCGTTGCTAACGTAGCGCGAACGGTCGGAACGAGTGCGAGAAAACGAATCGGTACGCCCTTCGTACCGATGACGGCGCTCGGAGGTTGCACGATGACGAGTCGGTGCGGGCCGTCGACCGTGACGCGCGCCGCCGCTAAGAAATCGGAACCGAGGATCACATCGTATCTCGTTC
>DAHUYY010000025.1 GCA_027306845.1 Vulcanimicrobiota bacterium
CGCCTCGGGGAGCAGCTCGATGCGTTGCGCGCCGAGTCCGCGTTCGCTGTCGGTTAATGCCCGCTCGACAATGCGTTGCATCGCCCGATCGTCGAGCGGCGCAAGCACGACAACGCGAAGGCGCGATAACAACGCCGGGTTGACCTCGAAGGACGGATTTTCCGTGGTCGCGCCGATCAACGCGATCGTTCCTTCCTCGACGTCGGGCAAGAGCGCGTCTTGCTGGGCCTTATTGAAACGGTGAATCTCGTCGAGAAAAAGTAGCGTACTCCGCCCAACCGCGCGACGTTCGCGGGCATCGGCGACGATGCGCCGGACATCGGCGAGGCCGGCGTTCACCGCCGAGATCTGTTCGAAATGCGCTCCGACGCTCGCGGCGATCGCGCGCGCTATCGTGGTTTTACCGCTTCCCGGCGGCCCCCAGAGCAAGAGCGACGGCAACGCACCGCGGTCGAGCGAAGTACGCAACGGGCTTGCGTTACCGAGCACCTCTTCGTGTCCGAGAATCTCTTCGAGCGTGCGCGGGCGCATGCGCGCCGCGAGCGGCACGCTCCCGGATAGCGATTCCTCGAAGAGCGAGCGCTCCATGATTACCGATGGATGATTTTCGGGTTTTTGATAACGATCGGTTTGGGAGTCGGTGCCGATTCGCGAATTTGGCTCGGGAAACGAAGAACGACGTTGCCGTCGGCGACCGCCTGACCGGTGATCGTATTGTAGAGTACGTGGTCGGCGATTAACGAGCGCGCGCCCTGATGCACGTGCACGTTTCCATGCAAATCGAGTTCGTGCGTGATATCGTTGAGTTTGCCGCTCCGAGCGTCGACGATCGTATCGGCCTGCGTGTAATGCATGTGCCCGGTTGCGGTATAGATGCGCGTTTTTTCATCGATCGTCATCTTGTCTGCAGTCAGCGTTGCCGGGCCGCGCCCGGAGGCCTTCTTCGCGCTGCTCAGGCCGCCGAGATTGCCGTTCCGGTCGTGTAAAACAACGTGCCCGAGGAGCGTGGCCTGGCCGCTCTTGGCATTTCCGTTCGCACGGTCCGCATCGATGGTCGTGCCGTCGCGCGTCACGAGCACGTGTTGCGGGGCGCTAAAATCGTTGGTCTTCAAGTTGAAATCGACGAGCGCCGTATGAATGTTCCACTCACCGAACGTAAAATGCGTCTGCGATTCCCCGGCCGGGCTCGCGGTGGGGCGCGCGGCGGGGTGCGCCGCGACGAGTAAAGCAAAGGTCGCCGCGAGCAGCGGCGCGATCCGCGCGAACGATCTCATCTGCGCGCCTTCACGACGTGCCGTTCGGCGATGCCGAGGCGCGCCTCGATGAGTTCGAAACTCAGCGTTCCCTCGCGCAGTACCAGCGGCCGTTCTCTCGTACAATCCACAATCGCTGCTTCGCCGTCGTAACGGGTCGGCCCGTTTTCAACGATGAGATCTGCGGCGGGGAGACGTTCGCTCCCGCCGCGGCCGCGATACGGAGGATCGCCGCTGGCGTTCGCGCTGCTGATCGCCAAGGGGCCACAGCGGTCGAGAATGGCGCGGGCGAGCGGCTCGTCCGGGACGCGCATGCCCATCGTCGGCTGCCCCGCGGTGATCTCTTCGCTGATGAACGACGGGCGAGCGACGAGCAGGGTAACGGGGCCGGGAAGCAAGCGTTTTGCAACCGCAGCCGCGACGACGTTTCCCGGTGCGTACTCGAGAAGCTCGGCGACGCCGGCGACATGCAGCGTGAGCGGCTTATGGTCGGGGCGACGCTTTTGCAGATAGATACGGTCGACGGCGTCGAGACGCAGCGGGTCGCACGCGAGCCCGTAACTCGTATCGTGCGGAAAAATAATCGTACCGCCGGCAAAGATGACGCGCGCGACCTCCTCGATGAGGAGATCGCGCGGCAGCGTCCGTGCGTCGAGCGTTACGGCCACCTCGGTTATACGCGGATGCGCATCCCCGTGCCGAGCGCCACGCACGAGAGCGGATCCTCGGCGATAATCGCGGGAACTCCCGTCACCTCGGAGAGCAGGCGATCGAGGCCGCGCAACAACGCGCCGCCGCCGGTAAGAATCACGCCGCGGTCGATGATATCGGCGGAGAGCTCCGGTGGAGTTTTTTCCAGCACGCCCTTCACCGCCTCAACGATCGCTCCGATCGGTTCGCCGAGCGCTTCGCGAATCTCCTCGCTCGTGACTTTTACCGTCTTGGGCAGCCCGTTGATAAGATCGCGGCCGCGAATCTCCATCGCGAGTTCCTGTTCGAGTTTATACGCCGAGCCGACCTTGATTTTAATTTCCTCGGCGGTCCGCTCGCCGATGGTGAGGTTATGAACGCGACGGATATAGCGCGTGATCGCTTCGTCGAGTTTATTTCCCGCGACGCGCAACGATTGCGACACGACGATTCCACCCAGTGAGATCACGGCGACGTCGGTCGTGCCTCCACCGATATCGACGACCATGCTTCCGGAGGGCCCGTCGATGGGAAGCCCGGCGCCGATCGCGGCGGCCATCGGCTCTTCGACGATTTCAACCGCGCGCGCGCCGGCGAGTTTCGCCGCGTCTTTTACCGCGCGTTCCTCCACGCTGGTGATTTCGGCGGGGACGCAGATCGTGACGAACGGCTTCGGCGCGAAGAGCGAACTGAACCAAGAGCGATCTTTCATCACTTTCTTGATGAAATAGGAAAGCATCGCTTCGGTTACTTCGAAATCGGCGATGACTCCGTCGCGCAGCGGGCGAATCGCTTGAATGTGCGCGGGCGTCTTTCCGAGCATTTGGCGCGCTTCTTCGCCGACCGCAAGCACCTTGCCGGTGTTCATGTCCTTGGCAACAACCGACGGCTCGCGCAAGACGATCCCCTTGCCTTTGACGTTGACGAGCACGTTTGCCGTGCCGAGATCGATACCGATTTCCAATTTAGACTCCCGTTGAAGAGGTGGTGCCCGTAGCGACACGGGGAAAGCTTTGTGTTTCGAAGAGCGCGTTCGGCTCTTCGAGCGGAGTGATGCCGCTGGAACGTTGTGCTTGTGCGCCCAACGCCGAGAGCATCGTTTCGAGATGTTCGTACCCGCGATCGATATATTCTAAGCCGATAATCTCGGTCTCGCCCGATGCGGCGAGCCCGGCGACGACCAACCCGGCGCCGGCGCGGATGTCGGGGGCTTCAACCGGAGCACCCGAAAGACGTTCGACGCCGGTGATCGTTGCGGTATTGCTCTCCATTGCAACTTTAATATCGGCGCCCATACGAGCGAGTTCGTTGACGTATGAAAACCGCGCGTTGAAAATCGATTCTTCGACAAACGACTTTCCGGGGCACGTGCAGAGCATCGCGGTCATCTGCGGCTGCAAATCCGTCGGAAAGGCCGGATAGGGGGCGGTCACGATCGAAGTTCCACCGGTCACGCGCTTCCCGTCGACGCGCACCCAATCGTCGCCCTTCGTCACGGTCGCTCCGCATTCGGTGAGTTTTTCGGTGAGCGCCGACAAGTGAGCGGGAATGCAACGACGCACCGTTACGTCTCCGCGCGTTGCGACCCCGGCAACCAAAAGCGTACCGGCAACGATACGATCGGGAATAATTTCGTATTCGACGCCGTACAACTCATCGACGCCCTCGACAACGAGCGTATCGGATTCTATCCCTGCAATCTTCGCACCCATCGCAACGAGGAAGCGCGCGAGATCGACGACTTCGGGTTCGAGAGCGACGTTGCGCAGCGTGGTCGTTCCTTCGGCAAGAACCGCCGCCAGCAGCGCGTTCTTCGTCGCCCCGACACTAGGCATCCGAAATTCGATTTCGCCGCCGCGCAAACGTCCGTCGCGCGCTGCAGCGAGAAGATATCCGTGTTCGTTGCGCACTTCGCATCCGAGCGTCCTAAAGGCTTGCTCGTGCATGTCCGTTGCGCGCGTTCCTAAAACGCAGCCGCCCGGCAACGGCACCTCGGCACGCCCAAAGCGTCCGAGCAACGGCCCGACGAGATCGAACGAAGCGGCGAGTTTGCGAACCAAAGCGTACGGTGCGCGGTAGGTCGCAACGTTACTTGCGTCGACGACGAGCGCGTCGCCGTCATAACGCAGGCGCGCGCCGAGGGCTTCGAGCAGCGACCACATCACGGAGACGTCGGTAATACGGGGCACGCGGCGGAGCGTCACCGGCCCGCTCGCGAGCAAAGCTGCCGCCATAATCGGCAGAGCGGCGTTTTTCGCGCCGTGCGTCTCAACCGAGCCTATCAGTGCGCCGCCTCCGCGAACGCGCAAAACCGTATCGAAGCGATCAATCATGCCTGTAATGCGGTGCTTCGCGCCCGAGTGCGGGGCGCCCCGCCCGGGGGCAGGGAGCCTACGCGCTTCGCGCGAGCCGGAGCTTCGCCTCGGCAAAGGCTATCGCGGCCGGGTCGGTCGCTGCGGCGAGCTCGGCGCGGGTCGCCTCGATATCGATCTACTCGAGCGCGAGCGCTCGTTCCACCAACACGGTCACGCGATCCGGGAGAGCCTGGATGAAACCGTCATCGGTCGCGAGTTCGAGACGACGGCTCCCCGATTCGTCGCTCACCTCGGCACGCAAGACGCCGGGCTTGAGTGCGCCGACAAAGGGAGCGTGCCCGGCGAGGATACCCTCCTCGCCCTCGGTCGTCACCGCGATTACCAGCGACGCCCTGCCTTCGAACAGGACGCGCGTCGGCGCGATGAGCTTCAATGCGAACGTTGCCATCGTCGGCGACGCTAGACCTTCGCGCCCATCTTATCGGCGTTCTCTTTGACCTCGTCGATACCGCCGGCGTAGAAGAACGCGCTCTCGGGGAGATGGTCGACCTTACCGTCGAGCACTTCTTTGAACGAAGCGATCGTGTCGCTGAGTTTGACGTACTTGCCGGCGCGTCCGGTGAATTGTTCGGCCACGAAGAACGGCTGCGAGAAGAAGCGTTGAATGCGGCGGGCGCGGCCGACGGCAATTTTATCGTCTTCGGAGAGTTCTTCGACGCCGAGAATCGCAATGATATCCTGCAGATCGCGATAGCGCTGAAGGGTCTCTTGCACGCCGCGAGCGACGGCATAATGATCGTCACCGATAATCTGCGGATCGAGAATTCGCGAGCTCGATGCGAGCGGATCGACGGCGGGATAGATTCCGAGTTCGGAGATCGGCCGCGAGAGCGCGGTCGTTGCATCGAGATGTGCGAAGGTCGTCGCGACGGCGGGATCGGTATAATCGTCTGCCGGAACGTAGACGGCCTGAACCGAGGTGATCGAACCCTTACGCGTCGAGGTGATGCGCTCTTCAAGTGCGCCCATATCGGTCGAGAGCGTAGGCTGATAACCGACTGCCGACGGCATGCGGCCCATCAGTGCCGAGACTTCGGAGCCCGCTTGGAGATAGCGGAAGATGTTATCCATAAAGAGCAGCACGTCCGCGCCGAGTTCGTCGCGGAAATATTCGGCCATCGTCACGCCGGTCTGCGCGATACGGAAACGAACGCCCGGGGGCTCGTCCATCTGTCCGAAGACCAAGGTCGTCTGCGCGAGCACGCCCGACTCTTTCATTTCGAGCCAGAGATCGTTTCCTTCGCGCGTGCGTTCGCCGACGCCGGTGAACACCGAGAAACCCTTGTGAACGTTGGCGATGTTGCGGATCAACTCCTGAATGATAACCGTTTTGCCGACGCCCGCGCCGCCGAACAGCCCGACCTTGCCGCCGCGCGTGTACGGCGCCATGAGATCGATCACTTTAATGCCGGTTTCGAAAATTTTCGGCGTCGGATCCTGATGCTTGAACTCCGGTGCCGGGCGATGGATCGGCCAGGTCGCCGCGGCGCTCACCGGCGCATCGGTATCGATCGCTTTTCCAAGAACGTTGAAGATGCGTCCCAGCGTGCCTTCGCCGACGGGAACCGATATCGGGCTTCCCGTCGCGGTTACGGCGGCGCCGCGCACCAAGCCGTCGGTCGAGCCCATCGCGAGACAGCGCACCTGGTTGTTCCCAAGTTCGTCTTGCACCTCGAGGGTGAGATCGCGCATCTGCATCGCCGTTCCGCCGAGGTTCGCGCCGGATTTTGCCGCAACGTTTGCAGCATCTTCATTGACGCGAACGGTCAATGCCTCGGTGATTTTGGGCAGCGTCTCAGGGGTAAACTCGACGTCGACGACGTTCCCGAGCACCTGCACGACTTTACCGGTAGCGGTCATGTTCTTGGTTCCTTCTATCAACCGTTGAGCGCCTCGGCACCGCCGACGATTTCCAAGAGTTCCTTGGTAATCGCGGCCTGCCGGGCATTGTTCATTTGAATGGTGTATTCGTCGATGAGTTTACCGGCGTTATCGGTCGCATTGTTCATCGCCACGAGTTGGGCGGCGAAGAACGCGGCATCGGTCTCGAGCATCGCCGAGAAGATCGTGAACTCGAGATACTTCGGAAGCAACTGCGAGAGCACCGCTTCGGGGGTTGGAGCAAATTCGACCATCGCTTTCGGCCCCGAGCCGCCTGTTTCGCCGGCGATGCCGTCGCGAGCGATTGGGACCAAACGCTGTGTCTGCGGACGCTGGACGAGCATCGACACCATCTTCGAGGAGACGAGAACGATCTCGGAGATCTTGCCCTCGACGAAGGCGGTGCTTGCGGCTTTGGCAACTTCGCGCGCCGCATCGAGTTTCGAAGGCGCGTTTAACGGCCACGAGGGGTGGTCGCCGCCGCCGAGCCGACGAACCGCCTGGCGCGCCTTCACGCCGACGGAATACATCGTCGTGCCGGGATGCTCGCGCAGAAACGCTTCGCCTTGGCGAATGACGTTGGCGTTGAACGCACCGCAGAGCCCTTTATCGGCCGTCATAAGAATCATGCCGCTGGGCGCCGAGGAATTGCCGGGGTTCATGAACGGGTGATCGACGCGTGATACCGCCGCAACCAATTCGCGAAGCATCTCACCGAGCGTGTCGGCGTATGGGCGTGCCTGTTTTTGGGCCGTTTCCGCACGACGAATTTTCGCTGCCGCGACTTGTTTCATCGCCTTGGTGATCTGCTGGGTATTCTTCAGCGAACGAATTTGGTCGCGAAGATCTTTAACGCTCGCCATTAGAACGAAGTATTAAACTCCGTGAAAGCGGCATTGAGCTTGGCCTTCACATCGTCGCCTAACTGGTTGCTGGTACGGATGGAATCGAGGGTATCGGGGTGCTTCTGGTGCAAGAAGTCGATAAGGCCGCGCGCCCAGGCCTGTAATTTCGGCGTCGGGATATCGTTGGCGTAGCCGTTCGTCGCAGCGTAGAGAATTGCGACTTGCTCTTCGACCGGTTGCGGCTGATACTGCGCCTGCTTGAGCAACTCGGTGAGTTTTTCGCCGCGCATCAACTGCATCTGCGTGCCCTTATCGAGATCGCTGGCGAGTTTGGCGAACGCCGCAAGATCGCGATACTGCGCGAGTTCCAGCTTTAGCTGGCCGGCGACCGATTTCATCGCTTTGGTCTGTGCGGAGCCGCCGACGCGCGAGACCGAGAGGCCGACGTCGACTGCGGGGCGGATACCTTGGAAGAAAAGGTTCGGCGTGAGATAGATCTGCCCATCGGTGATGGAGATGACGTTGGTCGGGATATACGCTGAAAAATCGCCGGCCTGCGTTTCGATGACCGGAAGCGCCGTCATCGATCCGCCGCCGAGTTCGTCGGAGAGTTTCGCCGCGCGTTCCAGCAAGCGCGAGTGCAGGTAGAAGACGTCGCCCGGGTAGGCTTCGCGGCCCGGCGGACGGCGAAGCAAGAGCGCCATTTCACGATAGGACTGCGCGTGCTTGGTGAGATCGTCGTAAACGATCAGCACGTCTTTGCCCTCGGCCATGAGCTCTTCGCCCATCGAACAGCCCGCGAACGGCGCGAGCCAGCGTAGGGCTGCCGCCTCCGATGGGCTCGACGCGACGATGGTGGTGTACTCCATCGCGCCCTTCTGTTCGAGAATCTGCGCGAGCGCGGCAACCGTCGAGTTTTTCTGCCCGATCGCCACGTAGATGCAGAAGACGTTCCGGCCCTTCTGATTGATGATGGTGTCGATCGCGATCGCCGTTTTTCCGGTCGAACGGTCGCCGATAATTAATTCGCGCTGGCCCTTTCCGATGGGAATCAAGGCGTCGATCGCGCGGATACCGGTCTGCAGCGGCTGCTTGACCGGTTGGCGTTCGACCACCGACGGAGCGGTGTTCTCGATCGTGCGGAAACGCACCGTCTCGATCGGGCCCTTGCCGTCGACCGGCTGGCCGAGCGGATTGACGACGCGGCCGAGCAGCGCCGTGCCGACCGGCACCGAGGCAATGCGGCCGGTGCGGCGGACGCGATCGCCTTCTTTAATTTCCGCATCCGAGCCCATGATAACAACGCCGACGTTGTCCTCTTCGAGGTTCAGGGCGATGCCTTGAAGCCCATTGGGAAATTCGACGAGTTCAGAAGCGCGCACGCCGCGCAATCCGTAGACTCGCGCGAGGTTTGCGCCGACTTCGATGACGGTTCCGACCTCGTCCTCGCGAACCTCGCCTTTGAAGTCCGCGATCTGTTGTTTGAGTATTCCGGCGATTTCGTCGGCTTTAATCATGTGCTTTTTCCTACGGTTCCTTGGTAAATCGTGCGTTTACGTACGTTGTGCGAAAAGGTTGCGAGCGAGATCGTCTAAGCGCCCCGCGACCGTTGCATCGATCAGGCGGTCGCCCATCATCACGCGCACGCCGCCGATGGCGTGCGGATCGACGTTGGTTTCAACGTCGAATTTTTTCCCGAAGCGGTTTTCGAGCTTTTTAACCAGCGCATCGAGATCGGCGGCAGCGAGCGGGCTTGCGGTGGTAACGGTGAGCGGCTCTCCGCCGCGGGCCGCGCGTTCGATCGCGTGGTATTGGCGGACGATTTCGCCGAGCAGCACTTCACGGCGCTTGCGTACCAGCAAGACGAGCGAATGCGCAACGATCTCGTGCACCTTGGTGCCGAAGGTAGCCAGCAGGGCGCGTTCTTTGAGCGCGCGCGAGAGCACCGGCGAAACAAAGAAGCCTTGCAACTCGGCATCGCCCGCGATGGCATCGCTGACGCTTTTGAGCTCTTCGCCGATACGGGCTTCGAGCTTCGCGTCGCAGGCGAGCGAGAATATCGCCGTTGCGTAGCGGCGAGCCGCTTTTTCGTTCGCCATGCTTAGCCTAGCTCCCCAAGCGCCGAAACGAAGCGTTCGCGCAGGCTGCGTTCGGCCGACGCGTCGACCTCTGCGAGCGCACGCGCTCGTGCGATCTCCAGCGCACTTGCAAGCGTCTCTTCGCGCAGGCGTTCGCGCGCGGAGTGACGGGCGCGTTCGAGCTCGCCTTCGGCGCTGCGAAGTTCGCGTTCGCCCTCGCTGCGAATCTCGGCGAGATATTTTTCACGCTCGCGCGCGACGAGATCGTCGACGCGGCTGACGATGAGTTTCGCTTCATCTTGGGCCCGTGCGGCCGCGATGCGCGCTTCTTCACGTTCGGCTTCCATCTTCGCCAATCTCGCTTCGAGTTCGGCGAGCCGTTGGTTCTGAGCTTCTTGCGCGGTCACGATCGCCGGCGTCACGGCCTTCTGCCAGATCCAGACCGCAAAGATCGCAAACGCGATGAAACAAAAGACCTGGCTCCAAACCGCAATCAGTTCGTAATTCATCGCTTCAACTCCGGAACCGCTTGCGCGAGGAGCTGCTCGGCGAGCTGCTCGCGAAGATTTTTTAGATCGCCGGAGAGCGCTTCGACTTCGCTGTGAACCCGCTCGTTTGCCGCATCGATGGTGTCGTTCGCTTTCTTCGAGAACTCCGCGAGGATACTCACGCCGTCTTCATGCATTCGGGCGCGCTCCCTCGCAATCGCCGCATCGGCCTCGCGACGCGCTTCGTTGCGAACTTCTTCGGCCTCGCGACGCAGGGCATTTGCCTCGCTCTGCGCTTTCTCGTAGCCGCCGACGAGCCCGTCGAGGTACGCACGGCGCTGCGCGACGGCCTTCCCGACCGGGCGCAAGAACAGCACGTTCAACAGCGCGAAGAAAATCGCAAAGTTGATGAGCTGGACGACGAACGTGCCGTCGAAAGAGAAGAGCATCGAGCGGGGTTTCCTTTTTGCTTCGCTTACTTAGCGCCGGCTAAGAGTGCGGAGACGAGCGCCGGCACGTTGGCAACGACGAAGAAGAGATAGAGCGCGAGGCCGAGTGCGATAAAGCCGTTCGCTTCGACGAAGCCGACGCCGATGATGAGGAACTGGAAGATATTCGGGCGCGCTTCAGGCTGACGGGCGATCGCTTCGACCGCACGCGAGCTAACGAGACCGTTGCCGATCGTGGTGCCGATGGCAAACGCGGCGGCAACCAGGGAGAAGCCGACGACGGTAGCGGCGGCGATGATGAGTTGAACGTTCACTTAGATGGCCTTTCCAATCGAGTGGTACTAATGCGCCTCGTCCGCGAGGGCGAGCGAAAGATAAACGATCGTCAGCAGCACGAAGACGAATGCCTGGAGAATGCCGACGAGAAAATTGAAGATCTGAACGAAGAACGGGCCGATCGCCGCGGTAAGCGAGAGATCGAAGGAGCCGATTTTAATGTGCGACGAGACGATCTGATAGACGACGAGGATGAGTAGTTCGCCGATGAGGATGTTAAAAAAGAGACGTAAGGCAAGCGTCGTCGGGCGCAGCACTTCTTCGAGCAAATTGATGATGACCATCGGCCAAAACGGCTGCAAGAGATGCTTGTAGAACTTGAGGCCGCTCTTGCGGATGCCGCTGACCTGAATGAGCACGAAGACCAAGACCGCATAGGCGGCGGCGGTATTGAGATCGGCGGTCGGCGAGCCGCCGAAGGGCAGCCCGAACGCCTTGAAGGGGAACATGCCGAATTCGTTGAGCGCGAAGATAAAGACAACCAGCGCGATCAAGAACGGAACGAAGCCCTCGGCGAGCGGCCCGATCGTGCTGTGCGCGAGATCGGCAAAATAATTGACGACGCCCTCGAAAACGGTCTGCCGACGATTGACCTGCGGCGAACGATAACTCGCGGCGACCCACCACAGCAGCGGCAACGTGATCGCCATAACGATCCACGTCGTCAATACCGTATCGGAATGCACGGTGCCAAGCACCGGCACCTTCCAAAGAGGATGCTCTCCAATCTGTTCGTGCACGTTCCGTTATCTTCTAGCGTTTCGTTTGCGAGTCGCCGGCGCTTCCGACGACGCGCAGGGCGAACGGGGTGAAAAGTCCGACAATATAGAGCCCGAGCGACCACCAGGGACCCTTAGCCGCGAAGGCCACCGCGACCGTACCGAAAACGAGCAAGCGTGCGAAACTACTTAAGACGAATGCCCGCCCTCTTCCGGTCTCAACCAGCCGCCTCGCCGCCTCGGTGAGGAAGTAGAGGTTGAGGATTCCACAGAGATAGCCTACCACGAAGGCCAGCGCCGCGAAGACCGGTGGGCTCACCGCCGCGCCCTGCTACGGCACGAAGGCGGCGGGTTCCTCGCCGCCGCGAAAACGCGCGAGGAGTGCGAGGAGGATACGCTGCGAGGCCGAGCCGTCGCCGTAGGGGTTCGCCGCCCGCGACATCGCGGCGTAGTGCGCCGGGTCGCCGAGGAGGGAGGCCGCCGCCGCAAGGATCCGCTCCGGGTCGTGCCCGACCAACTCGAGCGTTCCCGCCGCGAGCCCCTCGGGGCGCTCGGTCTCGTCGCGCATGACGAGAACCGGCTTCCCGAGACAAGGTGCCTCCTCTTGCAAGCCGCCGGAATCGGTGAGGACGAAGTGCGCCGCTCGGACCACCGCGACCATCTTCGCGTAGTCGATCGGATCGACCAAAATCGCGTCCTCGAGCCCGCCCAGAACCTCGCGAACGACCGGAGCGACGTGCGGCGAGGGGTGGACCGGCCAATAAATCTGCGGACGCTGCGGAAGATCCAACATGCGGCGCATCGCTTGCGCCATCGCTCGCATGTGCGGGTGATTTTCGCGGCGATGCGCGGTGACGACGACGAGCGGGCGCTGTGGATCGACGCGCTCGAAGAGCGGCGGCAGCGGCAACGTCGGCAGATTCGCGGTTTCAAGAAACGCATCGATCACGGTGTTACCGGTGACGAAGATATTCCGCGAAGCGACGCCTTCGGCGAGAAGGTTCTCTCTCGCGCGCGCGGTCGGCGAAAAATGATAGCGCGCGAGCCGCCCGGTGAGCCGACGATTCATCTCTTCGGGATAGGGCAACCACGGGTCGCCGGTGCGCAGGCCGGCCTCAACGTGCCCGACCTCGATCTTGGCATAAAATGCAGCGAGCGCCGCTGCGGTGCTGGTCGTCGTGTCGCCGTGAACGAGCACGATATCGGGGCGAGCGCGCGCCAGGACGGGCTCCATGCCCTCGAGCACGCGCGTGGTAATCTGCGTGAGCGTCTGATCCGAGGTCATGATGTCGAGATCGTAATCGGGAACGATCGAAAAAAGCGAGAGCAGATCGTCGAGCATGTGTCGGTGCTGCGCCGTCACGCAGATCGACGCATCGAAGCGCGGGTCGGCACGAAGCGCTTCAACGACCGGCGCCATTTTAATGGTGTCGGGGCGCGTCCCGAAGACGCTCATCACGCGTAATGGTTCGCTCACACAAGCCTTCCCGAATGAGAGATGATTCCGGAGAACAACAGTGCGGCGACGCCGAGAACGATGCAGACCGCGTAGATAAGGAAGACGGCCTGCCGAACGCCGAGACCGAAACGGAAGATCAGTTGGTGGTGAAAGTGGCCGCGATCTGCGTCGGTAATGCTGCGCCGATTCGCCGCTCGCCGCACGATGACGGCGGCGGTATCGAGAATCGGCAGCGCCAGGACAACCAGCGGCACCAAAAGGCTGATCGCGATCGCCGTCTTGCTGCCGCCGATAATCGTCACCGTCGCAAACACGTAGCCGATGAAGAGCGAGCCCGCATCCCCGAGAAAGATCCGCGCCGGGTTAAAGTTGTAGGGAAGAAATCCGAGCGAGCTGCCCGCGAGCGCGAGCAACACCAGGGCCACGATAAAATTGCCGTGGAGCGCGGCGATAGCGAAGAGAAAGAGGCTCGAGATCGTCGTTACCCCAGCGAGCAAACCGTCGAGCCCGTCGATGAAATTCATCGCGTTCATCATTCCGACGTACCAGAGCAAGGTGAGCGGGATGCTTACCCAGATCGGAAAATCGATCCATGCGTTGGTCGCGCCGTGCGCGAACGGGTTGTTGATGCCGGTGATCGTAAACCCGTAGAGCATCGAGATCGCCGCGACGACGATCTGCGCGATGAGCTTGCTACGCGCGCGCATCTGCATGACGTCGTCCCAGAGCCCGACGCCGAGAATCAACAAGCTGCCGAAGAGCAAACCGATAAGATGGTGCGCGATATCGAGTTGTGCGTCACGCGCATGCGGCGAACCGACCACGAAGCCCAAAACGGCGAAGAGCGCGGTGGCAAAACCGAAAAAGACGGCAACGCCGCCGATGCGCGGCGTCGGGGTGGTATGGACGCGGCGCTCCTCTTCGACGCCGTCGATGATTTCGAGATGCGTTGCCAGGCGAATCACGAGAGGCGCAATGGCAACGGCAACGACGGCTGCGATAACGAAAGCCGCTATCTCCGCGAGAATCGGTTTCATCGGCGTGAACTCACGGCGCTAGCTTCCACTGCATCAACGCCACCCCGGCCTCGGCGAGCAGCTCGACTGCAAATGCGTCTTCGTAGCGCTCTTCATAGACGATGCGTTCGACGCCGGCACTTACCAACAACTTCGAGCAGCCGATGCATGGCTGAGGCGTGCAATAGACGGTCGCGCCGGCGAGACTCACGCCGTGAAGCGCGCCTTGTACCACGGCGTTGGCTTCGGCATGCGTCGCTCGCACGCAATGGTTATCGACCATCGTGCAGCCGACATCGCTGCAGTGGGCGATGCCGCGCGGTGCGCCGTTATAGCCGGTGGTGAGAATGCGTTGGTCGCGAACGGCGACACAACCGACGCGCGCGCGCGGACAGGTAGCCCGCGAGCCGACCGTGCGCGCGATCTCCATGAAGTAATCATCCCAGCTCGGCCGCATTTTATAGTGAACGCGGCGCCACGAAGGTCGGCAGCGACGTGAGGCTTCCGAAGAGACGATCGCCTGCATCGCCGAGCCCCGGGACGATATACCCGTGTTCGTTGAGTTCGGCATCGACCGCTCCGACAACGATGCGGACGTCGGGAAACGCGGCTTGAATTGCCGCGATTCCTTCGGGAGCGGCGATAACGCTGACAAAGGTTACTTCACTCGCGCCGTGCGTGGCGAGCAAACGCAATGCG
>DAHUYY010000260.1 GCA_027306845.1 Vulcanimicrobiota bacterium
TGTATTCTTTTGGCGCCTGCAGGTTCCGAAGACCGCCCGTTATGTGGTCGGCGTAGGTTCGCGTAGTTTTTTCTTCTGGCTCACCACAAAATGCCAGGTACGTCAGGGCATCATGTTTTTCACCGTTGAAACAAACAGTGATTTGCTGGCGGTGATAGTTATAGCCCTCCCCCTCGATTTCGTCGAGCGTCTTCAACTCGTTGATTGTTTTATTGCGGTCAACACGCGCCTCTGGAATTTCGTAGAGCGCACCGTAGATTATCCGCTCACCGGGAACAAGGTTTGCCACCCCGCACTTCTGGCCGTGACTATAAACATTAAAGCGGAGATCAAATTTATCGACGGTGCTCGCTAGCCCCTTGAGGGTCGCATCTCCACCGAGTCGACTCTTACTGTTAAGCCGACTTACATCGACGTTCGAACCGTATTGAAAGATAAGCATCAGCACGCTCCTTCGAGAAACCACTGACACTCACGGATTCGGAATCCGCATACGCCGTCCTCGCAGATAAGCCGCCCTTGCCGAACCAAGCCAAGCGAGCGTATACTCACCCCATCGGCGCCGCCGCAATGGCGGTCGCCCCGCATCAAACCAGAGGTATAGGAGACCGTGAAAACATTTCCACTACGCGCTACCCTATCGGTCCTTATCGCAGTATTGCTCTCCGCTCCGGCGGCGGCGGCAATCAAGAACGCGCCGCTGCACAAATATTTTCGCGCCGGCGTCATCAACCTTCGCATCGATAAAATCGAGACCTATCCATCCACGGCGACCGCGAACGTTCCCGTCCTCGAAGGGCAGGGCTTTAGCGGCCCCGGCTATGTCGTCATCACCGCGACCGAACAGAACCCGAGCGGCAACAACGAGGTCGGCGTTCCGCACATGGAGGTCGGCTTCGAACTCAAAGACGGCTCGCAGATGAGCGAGAGCGCTCCCGACGCGATCAACGTCCCCAACACGAAGATCCTCGCCGCAACATCGCTGCACCCGAAACAGCATATCGTCGTGAACTGGGTTCTCTCCGGGTGGACCGGCGCCGCGCCGACGAAGCTCTTCCTGAAAGTCTGGAACCAATCGGGTTATCCGGGGCACTGGTTCCGCATTCAAGTCAAACCTAGCGACGTCACCGCGCACACGTAGACAGGGAGTCGACGCCGCAACCCACAACCGCCGCCGCATGACGCGTGCGGTGTTGGTTCTCGGTTTCGCGCAGATCGCCGTCGGTGCGGCGGCGATCTTCGCGCGCTACGCGCTTCTCGGCGGCACGCCGATCGGCATCGCCGCCGCGCGTTTAAGCATCGCCGCACTGGTCATGCTGCTGCTCGCCGCGCTGCGGCCGCAGCCGCGCAGCGAGCGCCCGAACGCCGCAGCGAGCCGAACGCTCGCATTCGCCGGGTTCGCACTCGCGGCACATTTCGCGCTCTGGATCGCATCGCTCGAATACACCTCGGTCGCGATCTCGACGCTGTTGGTGACGACGACGCCGATCTGGACCGCGCTCTACGATACGGTCGTCTGCAAACGCCCGCTCTCGCGCCTCGCCACGGCGGGCTTTCTCGTCGGGGGCATCGGTCTGTTGCTCGTCGTCGGCATCGACCGCACGCCAGCACCGATTCCCGGCCATGCCATCCTCGGCGACGCGCTCGCGCTGCTCGGCAGCGTAGCGATCGGCGCCTATCTTTTGCTCGTGCGCGAAGTGCGCGCCGCGCTCACCACGCGCACGATCGTGACCCGCACCTTCAGCTGGGCCGCGCTCGCTCTCGTCGTCGCCTCGCTGATCGCACACCAACCCGCGCCGCCGCTGCACGACGGCAGCGCCTGGGCGGGAATCCTCGCGATGGCGCTGATCTCCCAACTGCTCGGCCACACCGCGATCAACGCGAGCCTCCGCCACTTCACCCCGAACGCCGTCTCCTTCGCAACGCTGCTCGAACCGGTGATCGCCGGCGCGCTCGCCCTGGCGATCTTCGGCGAGCCGATCCCCGCGCTCGCGCTGCTCGGCGGCGTCCTGCTGCTCGGGGCGATCGGGGTCGTGCTGCGCGAGGAGCGCGTCGACCTAAGTTCCATCGAAAATTTCTAGTATTGGCTCGCTCCTAGGCTAGAATTGGCTCGATCCGCCAGCAGGAGATGCGGATCGGCGCGAGCGATTTCGCGCGCATGGACGCTCTGCATGCCCCACAACCCGATCCCCAAGAGACGCTGGAATGGCGCGAGGCGCTCCGCGGAGTCCTCGCCGCCGAAGGCCCCGAACGTGCCCGAGCGCTGCTCGAAAACCTCGTCGCCGAGGCACAGGCCGGCGGCGCGCACGTCTCGCTCGGCCTCGAGAGCCCGTACGTCAACAGCATTCCGCCGGAGCGCCAGCCGGCGATGCCGGGCGACCCCGCAATCGAAGCGCGCCTCCGCCATTACGTGCGCTGGAACGCGATGGCGATGGTGGTGCGCGCGAATAAAACCAGCAGCGAGCTCGGCGGACACGTTGCGAGCTTCGCCTCGGCGGCGACGCTCTACGATGTCGGCTTCAATCACTTCTTTCGCGCTCCGTCCGATCGCTTCGGCGGCGACATGCTGTTCTTACAAGGGCACTCCGCGCCC
>DAHUYY010000261.1 GCA_027306845.1 Vulcanimicrobiota bacterium
CCGCCTGTTTTTTCGATTTTATCCGGACCGGCATGCTCTCTTCTTCTTCGGCATCTCGAACCGGAGCTCTTACTCAATACGCCGATACGCACAAAAAATCGGGGCCCGCGTGAGCGAGCCCCGATCCCAGGTTGGTTACCCGAGGATTCCGCCTTAGCGGAAGAGTCCGAGAACCGACTGAGCGTTCGTGTTGGATTGCGCCAACACCGAGGTGCCGACCTGTACCAGCACTTGCAGCTTCGTGAACTGCGTCGTTGCCTGACCGACGTTGAGGTCGCGGATCGACGACTCCGAGGCCTGCAGGTTGACGGCCGCGATGTTGTCGTTGTTCGAATCTTCGTTGAGACGGACGACGACTGCACCGAGCAGTGCCTGCTGGTTGAGAATCGTGTTGAGCGCCTGGTCGATCTGACCGATCGCGTCTTCCGAACCGATCGACGGGTTGTTCGCCGCCGAGAGCGCCAGGTTGATGTTCGAGATGCGCAGCGTCTGCGTATTCGTCGCCTGGATGCCGATTTGGATGACGTCGCCCTCGTTCGCTCCCGATTGGAAGTTGAACGCGGGGTTGTTCGGGTTGGTCAGCGCAGCGACGTTTTGCGTCACTTTGACGTACGAGGTCACACCGACATCGAGCGAGCTGATCGACCCGATGGTGACGTTGACGTTATCGAACGCGCCGGCGATGCTCGTGGCACCGTAGAGCGTGCTCGAGACGCAGACCTGGCCCGTTGCGCTGGCAACGAAGGTTTCCTGAACGGCGATCGAGACGCCGGTGTTGATCACCTGGAGTTCGATCGTGCCGTCGAGCGTCGAACCGGCCGCACCCGAGAGACCGGCTGCGGGGCCGGCTGCCGTGGTGAAGAAGTTCGCGCTGCTGGCGACCGCCGAAGCGGCGAGGAAGCCGTAGTTGAAGCCCGAGACTTGGAGCGCTCCATTGGTGGAGAGCGCCGAGTTCGAGGTGACATTCAACGCAGCTTGCACCTGCGGCTGGAAGCCGGCATGGCTACCGTCGAGGAGCGGCTGACCGTTGAAGTTGACGCTCTGCGAGATGCTGTTGACTTCGAGCAGCAACTGGCTCACTTCAGCCTGAAGGTTGACGCGATCCTGATTGCTGTTGAGGTCGGACGAAGCCTCGACCGCGAGGCTGCGGATACGCTGCAGAATGTCGGTCGTCGTCGAAAGCGCACCGAGCGCGACTTGCGCCGCGTTGTTCGCGTTCTGGACGTTCTGAACGGCGGTGTTGAAGCCATCGACCTGCGTTTGCAGGTTCGTTGCGATGGCGAGACCGGACGGATCGTCCGCCGCGGAGTTGATGCGCAAACCAGAAGAGAGCTGAGTAACAATGTTCTTCAGCGCGCTCTGGTTATTATTGAGGTTGAACTGAACGCTATTGGCCAACAGGTTGTTGGCGATGCTCAGACCTTGAGCCATTTGATTTCCTCCTTGATTGTTGCGCGCGGAGCGCACAGGTAGAGACTAGTCATCTGCGAGGAAGCGTCCTGCTCCCTCCCCTAGGATATCGGAAGGCGGGGGCCCCGACTTTAGGGGGGACTCCCCCTATTTTAGCGTTTCTTTACCGGAATATGGGGGCGGAGCGCGGCGACCCCGGTCCTGCCGGCGGCGGGGGGCTCCCCTGGGGCGGCCGCTTCGGCGGCGGCGCGCTGGTTGCTCCGCTGAATCTCCTCGTAGACCTCCGAGCGGTGGACGGGGATATCGCGCGGAGCGTCGATGCCGATCTTGACCTGGTCGTGATCGAGCGAGACGACCACCAAACGAATATCATCGCCGATCATGATCGACTGATTCGCTTTCCTGCTGAGCACAAGCATCGGGCTGCCCTCCGTGGCTGCTGCAAGCCGCAGATGGGCTCGCTTCGCGGAGGAATTTCGCGGGTCGGGGAGCCCCCCCCTGCGCTCTCGAGCGGCTAGCCGCCCTGAGGGGCGGTCGGCGCGGCGGCGTTCGCCTTCCGCGGCAACGGCATCCGGACCGCGTAGGAACTTCCGTCGAGCGGCACTTGGCGACCGCGATGGTTCTTGAGATTGAGTAATATCGGCGCGAAGAGGTTCATCGAGATCTCCTCGGCGTTCTGCGAAACGATGACCACGCAGAGCGTCGCGAAATCGGTCGGCTCGGCGATAGCGAGCGAGGCGATAGCGTAGGCGGGAATGCGCGGAGCGTAGTCGTCGAAGATCGCATACGGGTCGGCGGTAGGAATCGCGACGTTGAGATCGTCGAGGCTTTGAAGCCAGACGAAATTCGGCTGCGTATCGAGCGTGAGAGCGACCCAGCGATGGAGGTTGGGGAAACCAGGCAACCCCCAGGTGAATTCGAAGACGTCGGTCGGCGAAAACGTGAACGTTCCGAAACGCGGGAAATCTATCGTCGTGCTCTCCGGTATGCTTTGCACCGAGACATCATTCATCGTTAACACCGTAAAGCCTCTCTAAAGCCCCTTATGAGATGTAGTCGAAGAGGCTCTTCTGCTCTAATTGAGCGGTCGTACTATATGCCGCCTGCAGCGCGGTCTGCGTGAGAGAGAACTGCGACGTCACTTTAGCAATATCGGTATCCTCGATATTTG
>DAHUYY010000262.1:0-289 GCA_027306845.1 Vulcanimicrobiota bacterium
CGGCAGCGAGGACGCCGACCGTGTCGCAGACGTTGAGTGCGCTCGCTGCGAGTGCCGCACGAAAGCGTACATCGTGCTGGGCCGCGACGACCATCTCCGTTCCGAGCGTCACGACCTGCGCGGAGCGATTGCTACGCGCGAACGCGAGGATGCGTTCCGTCGCTTCCTCGATATCGACGCAATCGAGACGGCAGCCGAGCACTTCGACTGAAGCGGGGCCCTCGCTCACGCCGCATAGGCGGCGAGTAACGGCCGCAACCGCCGTGCGAGATCTTCAGGCATGCCGTCG
>DAHUYY010000262.1:299-2573 GCA_027306845.1 Vulcanimicrobiota bacterium
GAGCGGCAGCCGACAACGGCCGACTGCAAAACCGAGTTCGCCCATCGCCCACTTGATCGGAATCGGGTTACTCACGGTAAAGAGCAACTCGAAGAGTTCGAGGAGCGACCGGTGTATGCGCGCCGCTTCCTGCGTTTTACCCGCTGCAAATGCGTCGCGCATGGCGACGAACTCCCGCGAACAGAGGTGCGTCGCGACGCCGACGATACCATCGGCACCGAGCGCAAGGCCCGGCAGATAGAGGTGATCGTCGCCGACGAGAAATTGAAAGCCCTGCGGCCGGTCCCGCAGAATCGTCGCGAATTGCTTGAGGTCGCCGCTCGATTCTTTCACTCCGAGAACGTTCGCATGTCGCCGCGCGAGCTCGACGAGTGTTGCCGGTAACATGTTGGTCGCCGTACGCCCGGGTATATTATAGATGGCAATCGGCAGATCGGTCGCTTCGGCGAGGGCTCCGAAATGCGCGAGCAAGCCGCTCTGCGTCGGTTTATTATAGTAGGGGACGACGGCAAGCAGTGCATCGGCGCCCGCAGATTGCATCGCACGCGCGGCGGCAATAGATCCGCGCGTCTCGTTCGTACCGGCGTTAGCGACGACGCAGGCGTCGTTTCCAACGGCCTCCTTCACCGCGGTGACGAGTTCGATCCGTTCTTTATCATCGAGCGCCATGCCCTCACCGGTCGAGCCCGCCACGACCAACCCGTCGTTTCCCCGATCGACGAGCCAACGCGCCAATCGTTTCGCCTCGCGAATATCGACCGCGCCGTTTCCATCGAAAGGCGTGATCATCGCCGTAAGAATGCTACCGAAGTTCACCGTTCATTACTTTCTGCTGCGCGAGATCGAATGCATCGAAGACCGCGCGCTCGGCGCGCGCGGCATCGGGTTCGGGAACGAGGACCGAGATGGTGACATTGCTATCGGTGAGGTGGATGACTTCCACGTTCTCGGCGCTCAGCGCCTCGACGACCCGGAGAACGACGCCCGGCAATTCGCGCATCCCCGCCCCAACGATCGAGAGCTTCGCGCAGCCTTCGCGAACGCGAACCGCAAGGTTCAGATCGCCGAGCAGCGCTCGCAACTCGGTCCCTCGATCGCCGGCAACGACGAAGGAGACCCCCGATTGATTGATCGCGACTTGATCGATCGATATTTCGGCGCTCGCGACGCGCGCGAACATTTCGAGCTCGACCTCCATGCGCCGCTTCGGAGATTCGATATCGCCGCGAATAACGCGCACCCACGTTAGGCGCTCGCTGACGGCGACGCCGGTAACCGGCGCATCGTGACGCATGCTTTCAACCACTAACGTTCCGCGATCGCTGGAAAGCCCTTTGATTGCGTAGGTTCGCTCGCGCTCTCGTGCATACTCGGCCGCTACGGCGTGCATGACTTTCGCGCCGTGGTTCGCGAGTTCGGCCATCTCTTCAAGCGTGGCGCGGGCGATCGTGCGGGCTCGTTCGATTCGACGAGGATCGGCCGTCATCGCGCCGCTGACGTCGGTATAGATATCGATGCGTTCGGCGTCGAGCGCATCGCCGATCGCCACGGCGGTGAGGTCGCTTCCCCCGCGTCCGAGCGTCGTCGTCGAACCCTCTGCAGTCGCACCTTGAAAGCCCGTAACGACGGGAACGTATCCGGCGGAGATCGCCGCCGATAACGCGGTGGGATCGACGGAGCGGAGGCGCGCGTTGCCGTAGCGTGCGTCGGTGAGCATCCCCGCCTCGCGGCCGGTAAATGCGCGTGCTGCAATACCGTTATCGCGCAGAAATTTCGCAACGACCGCGGCGGCGATGTTTTCACCGCAGGCCAACAAAAGATCGCTTTCGGGTGTCGCGCTCTCGCCATCGAGAAGCTCGAGGAGCATATCGGTAGAGTACGGTGCGGGGGCGCGCCCCATCGCCGAAACGACCACGATCGGGGCAAAGCCATCCGCCATCGCATCGCGTACGCGTGCGACGATATGTCCGCGCTGTTCGGGAGTTGCAACCGAGGTTCCGCCGAATTTTAATACGGCGATGCGTGCGGGCGCGCTCACCGCAGATACCCGCGCGCGATTAACAACTCTAAAATCTGCACCGCATTCGTCGCCGCACCCTTACGTAGTTGATCCCCCGTACACCAGAGCGCAAAGCGCGTACCCTCCGACCCGTCGGCGCGCAACCGCGCAACGTGTACGTCGTCGCTGCCCTCGACATCCCGCGGCGTAACGATTCCCTCGCGGTGAAACCGTAATCCCGGCGCGCCTTCGAATGCTGCCTGCAACTTCGCGAC
>DAHUYY010000263.1 GCA_027306845.1 Vulcanimicrobiota bacterium
AGTTCTTTGAGCGTCGAATCGGCGATCGAATCGAAGATCTGAATGTCGCCGATCACCCGGTGGAGGAATTGGCTGACGAAATCGAGGGCCTGTTCGCGGTCGAAGAGCACGACCATCTGCCCCGGCGCCTCTCCGCGCACGTACATATGCAGCGCGGCGACGGTACGATTTTCGTGCCCGACGCGCGTTGCAAGATCGCGGAATTTAATGACGTCGATTCGCGGTTCGCTCAGATTGATTTTTGCGTTGAGCAATTGCGAGAGCGCCGTTGCGGCGTGCCCGGCACCGATGTTCCCGACTTCTTTCAGCGCATCTTTCTGGAGGTCGGTCAGATTCATGCCCTGATGGCTCACGCAAGCACCTTCGATATGGTTTCGAGTATTTTCGGCGGCTGGAAGGGCTTGGTAATGAACGATTTCGCCCCGGCCTGTATCGCTTCAACGACGAGCGCTTGCTGCCCCATCGACGTGCACATGATGATCTTCGCGTTGGGATCCATCGACATGATCTGACGGACCGCAGTAATACCATCCATCTCCGGCATGACCATATCCATGGTTACCAAATCGGGCTGCAACTGCTTGTATTTATCGACCGCCTCGACGCCGTTTTGGGCCTCGCCAACGACTTCGTAGCCGTGTTTGGAGAGAATACCCTTGATCATCATTCGCATGACGACGGCATCATCGACGATGAGGACCTTTTTACTCATCAAAAACTCCCAGAGCGAAGGTGCGACGATATTTCACCGCTGAGGCGGCAAGGCCCCTCTGGTACGGCATCTTCGCCGTCGATCATGCAAGCCCCCGGCTCCGCAACTCCGCCTGCCGACGATTGATGAATTCCACGATCGCATGGTCTTCCTCGGGGCGAATACCGTGGAAGCGCAAGCCGTGCGAAAAGCGCCCGGAACTTGCGATGCGTTCTTGGCGCATCACTTCTCCGAGCAGGACGAGCGGCGCCCCGCCCTCCCGCAAGCGTAATTGCACCTCGACGCTCGTGCCGCGCTTGAGTTCGCGGTCGAGGATGAGCGAGCAGCCGCCGCGGCTGATATCGCGGATATTGGCTTTGACGAACTCGCCGGTCCCTTTCCCGCCCGGCGCGAAACGCCAGGTCCCCGGAACGAGCGCGTCGAGGCGCACGGTCTGACGCTTCTGCGCCCCGCCGCCGGAGCCGGGCGAAGAGGAGGCCGAGGTCACGCGCGAGGGCAGCGCAAGCGTCGTCCGGTCCCCGTTCGCTCCGGTAATCTTCGTCGCGGCGCGAAGCCGGCCGAGCCCGGTATCGTAGAGCATGACCGCGCTCTCCCCCGAGCGACCGATCACTCCGCGAACGACGATTCCCTTCGGGGTGACCGCATCGACCGAGACCGAGCGCGAGGCGCGCCCGGCGACGACGACATCGACGAAGGCATTCGCACTCGGCAGTTTTGATGCCGGAATCGACGGTCCGCGAGAAAAGAGCGATTTAAGCATTTAGACTCCCGACCCCATGGGCGCTGAGCTTGTTTCATCGGTTGCCGAGACTTGGCCGATCGATTCGACGCGAAGGCCCGGCGCGATTTCAGAGTAAGAAAGAACGACGAGGTTGGGTGCCGCACGTTCGGTAAGCCGCTTGAGCGCGAGGCGCACCGAGGGCGACGCGAGCACGATCGGTTGCAGCCCCGCATTTTGCGCGACGGCAATCTGCCGTGAGAGCGATGAGTAGACCCGCGAGATTGTCGCCGGATCGAGTAACGCGTAGGCATCTTCGCCTCGGCGCACCGCCTCGGCGAGCAGCGCCTCTAGGCGCGGATCGACCGTAATGACCGAGAGCAACCCTTCCTCGGCGTACTCCGAGGAGATATGGCGCGCCAGTGCAGCGCGCACGCGCTCGGTCAAGAAATCGATATCTTTACTGCTCCGAGCCGCATCGGCCATCGTTTCGAGAATGAGGACGAGGTTACGAATCGGAATGCGCTCGCGCAGAAGGTTCTGCAACACGCGTTGCACCTCGCCGACCGAGAGCAGCCCCGGAACGAGTTCCTCGACGACGACGGGATAATGCGTTTTGATGTTGTCGAGCAACGCCGAGGTCTCTTGACGTCCGAGTAGATCCGGCGCGTGCGCGCGGATGAGTTCGGTGAGATGCGTGGCGATAACGCTGGTCGGATCGATCACCGTGTAGCCGGCCATCTCCGCCTCGGAGCGTAACGATTCCGGAATCCAGAGTGCCGGCAATCCGAACGCCGGCTCTTTCGTGGCGATACCGTCGAGCGGCTGCGTCGCCGTGCCGGGGTTCATCGCGAGCAGACGGCTCACCATCACCTCGGCCTGCGCGACCTCCAAGCCGTAGATCTTAACGCTATAGGCGCTGGGTTTCAGCTGCAAATTATCGCGCACGCGAATCGGCGGCATGACGATCCCAAGTTCGCGTGCGGCCTGCCGCCGAATGAGCGTAACGCGTTCGAGTAAATCGCCGCCCTGGTTGACATCGACGAGCGGAATGAGCCCGAAGCCGATCTCGAGCTCCATCGGGTCGTAGGAAAGTAACGGTACGACGCTCTCGGCCGGTTTCGCCGGAGAGCTCT
>DAHUYY010000264.1 GCA_027306845.1 Vulcanimicrobiota bacterium
TGCTCGAATCATGCCAGAGAGACGCCCCGGCGCTCATCCGGGAAAACCCCTGGTTTTTGCTCGCTCGGGGCCGCCCTGGGGGCGCGGGGGTGGGCGGCTCGAGCGGCCTCGGGCCTAGAGGATGAAGCCGTCGAGGAAGGCGGCACGGTCGTAGCGGAACGCCCCCTTTTCGATGCGGTAGGCGTAGAGATTGGGCAGCGTGGGGTCGCCGGTATAGCTAAACGTGAACGGGCCGACGAGCGTTTGAAACGAGCCGTTGTAGGTGAGCAGCGAGAGGATCGAGGCGCGCGAGTACGTCGGCGTGCGTTGCACTGCCTGAATGAATATCTGCGCCGCGGCGTACGCGAACGCGACGAAGGCGGTTACCTCGGGGACGCTGCGCCGTAGGTCGGCGAGTTGTTGCGCGACCGATGGTGCGCGATCGATCGGCGGCATCGTCGTAAATACAAGCGCCGAGCCGAGCGCCTTTGCATCGTCCTTCAACGTCTGCGTGCTGTAAAAACCTTCGGCGCAGGCGAACGCTCCGGTATACTTGCGCGCCCGCATCGCCGCGGCGACCGGCCCCAACTCCGCTGCGGTGCCGCAGAGCACGGTGAGTTGCGGGCCCTCGCCGAGCACGTTTGCAGTGCGCGGATCGAGCGTGAGGCGCCCGCTCTCGAGCGTCGCTTGCGCGACGGTGTGATGGTCGGCGCCGGCTTGATCGCGCAGGCCCCGCGCGACGGCAACGCCGTAGCCTTTGTTCGGTGCGATAACGAGCGTGCGCGGCGGCGCGTGCACGCGCAGCAACATCTGCGCCATAAGTTGGCCCTGCACTTCATCGCGTGCCGGTAAGCGAAAGATGTTGCGATAACCGCGTTTCGTCAGCGCGTCGCCGGTAATCGTCGGAACGATAAGCGGGAGCGAGAGGTTTGCGTATTGCGGTGCGGCTTGCAGCGTAACGTCGAGGCTGAGATCGCCGATGACGCCGACAACGCTCGGGTCGCTCGCCGCAAGCTGAGCGTTTCCTATCGCGAGCGCGCTTTCGTTGCCGTCATCGAAACGGCGAACCGCAAAAAATTGTGTCGGCGGCCCAAAGCGATTCGCTTCATCGCAGGCTGCCTGAACGCCCGCCGCGATTGCATTTCCTATCGCTGCGAATTCGCCGGTGAGTGGAACGCTGACGCCGATCGAATATTGTCGTGCGAAGCCGCCGGGCTGCAACTGCGCGCCCGCGCGTGCCCCGGAGAGAGCGAGCGCGCCGGCTGCGCTTACAAGAAATCGCCTGCGACGCATCGCGTTACGCGCGCAATCCGAAGCCGAAGGCAACGGTAGCCAAGAAGATGACCGAGTAGATCATGTTCGTCGAAAAAATACGTTCGTTGAGGAGAAAAATATTTTCGCTGGTGCGTAGGAGAAGCAGTTCGTAGGCAATCAACGCGGCGGTTGCAAGCAGTCCGGCGATATACCAGGAACCGCCGAGGCCGCCGAGCCGTCCGGCGATCGCGATCAGCGCGAACATGCCGACGTGCATCGCTATCGCCGTCGGCCGCGCGCTCTTCTCGCCGAAACGTACCGGCATGGAGTTCACGCCGTTCTCGCGGTCGGTGGGCAGATCCATCAACGCATAGAGAATATCGAAGCCGGCTACCCAGAGCGTGACGGCGGCGAAAAGCGCGATGCCGGTTGCATCGATGCGCCCGGCGATGCCGATATACGCGCCCAGCGGTGCGAGCCCGTCGACGGCGCCGAGGACGATGTGGACCAACCACGTGAAGCGCTTGCAGAGCGGATAGAGCAAGACGCCGGCAGCGGCGATCGGGAGCAATTCCACGCAGAGCGGATTGAGTTGCCACGCCGCCACGAGCAGCAGCACCAGGCCGACGGCGACTGCGGCGAGCATAACGCCTGGGGCGAGTTCGCCGGTCGCTAACGCGCGCCGCGCGGTGCGCGGAGTGCGGGCATCGATATCGCGATCGAAGTAGCGGTTGGCGGCCATCGCTGCCGTTCGCGCGCCGAGCACCGCCAGGGTGATCCATACGATGGCGGCGAGATGCGGCAGCCCGCGCGCGGCAAAGACGGCGCCGACGTAGGCGAAGGGGAGCGCGAAGAGCGTGTGTTCGATGCGAATCTCGCGCAAAAAGAGCGAAGCTGCGCGCACCTACATTTCCTCCGGCGCGTGCGCGGAACGTAACAATCGCGCGAGCGCATCGAGCCCTTGGCCGCTCCAGGAGTCGGGGCGCAGGTTTTTTTCGATACGGTCGAGCCCGTATTCGCGCCATCGTTCGCCGACGCGCTTGCGCACGGCCGCCGTGCTCGCGATATCCGGCGGCCATTCACGCAAATAGCCTTCGCTCGCATTTTTACGAGTTGCATCGACGCCGAGTTTCACGCCGTACGCAACGTTATACGAACCGTGGTCGAGATCGTCGACGGGGCCGGGCATCTGCACGAGATCGCGATCGGGGGCGAGATTGTTAAGTACGAACCATGCGACGCCGCGCGCGTCTTGCACGTCGACATCGGCATCGACGATAACGAGCATGCGTGTGAGCATCATCATGTGCCC
>DAHUYY010000265.1 GCA_027306845.1 Vulcanimicrobiota bacterium
CCAATCGAGCGAATTTTCGGCTTTGAGCGGATCCTCGTGCCCGGTGGCGACGGTGAACGCGACGTTGCAATCCCGGTGGGTTACCGGGATACCCGCATAGGCCGGCGCCGCGATCGCCGAACTGATACCGGGAACGATCTCAAATGCGATCCCGGCTGCATGGAGCCGTTGCGCTTCTTCGCCGCCGCGTCCGAAGACCAGCGGGTCGCCCCCCTTGAGCCGCACGACGCGTTTCCCTTCGCGCGCGCGCGCGATCATCAACGCTTCGATCGCTTCTTGCGGCATGGCGTGATTGCCGCCGCGCTTCCCAACAAAGGTGCGCTCGCAACTCGGTGAAGCGAGCGCGACGACTGCCTCCGATGCAAGCGCATCGTAGAGCAAAACTTCGGCCTCGCGTAACGCGCGGGCGCCGTGCAACGTGAGCAATCCGGGGTCCCCGGGGCCGGCGCCGACGAGGCTAACGAAGCCGGCCATTTTGCGAGCCGTCGAGCGAAAAAAGTTCGCCGAGTAAACGTGTGAACGCCAGCGCTTCGCTGCGGTCGCTCCCGGCCTTTTCGCGAATCGTGGTGACTGCGGGGTGCAAGAGCTTTGAGAGGATCGTCAACGACGAGCCGACGATCAACATGCGTTCGCGCGGCGTGAGATCGGGGAGGCGCGCGAAAAGGCGTTCGATCTCCGCGTTACGGATCGATTCGGCGCGCTCGGTCAGCGCGGCAATCGTCGGAACCGTCGTGCGCGCTTGGTACCACGTGCGGAAGCGCTCGAGATATTCGACGATGATCTCCTCGACCTGCGGGATCGCCTGGCGGCGCCGCTCCATGCGGTCGTCGACCACCGATTTTAGCGTATCGATATCGAGCAACGTTACGCCCTCGATTTCGGCGATATCGGGATCGCTGTCACGCGGCACCGCGATATCGAGAATAAGCAGCGGGCGTTGCGGGCGTCGCGTCATCGCTTCGGCGACATCGGCCGTGCTCAGCACGAAGGTACTTGCTTCGGTGGAACTGATAACGACGTCGGCGGCCTCGAGAATCGTCACGATCTCACTTAAGTCGTGGGCGACACCGGAACCGATCTCGCCGACGAGCTCTTGCGCGCGCGTATGCGTGCGGTTGGCGACCAACAGCGTCCCGACGCCGCGGCTGCGCAGGCGGCGAGCCGCGCTGCGCCCCATCGCGCCCGCGCCGATGACGGCGGCGCAACGATCTTCAAGCGAGCCGAGGCGGGCCTCGATAGAATCGACGGCGGCGGTTGCAACGCTCGCCGACTCTTCGCCGATCGTCGTCTGGGTGCGGGCGGCCTTACCGGCGTTGAGCGCTTCGCGGAAGAGTTTGTGCATGCTGCTGCCGCAGGCGCCGGCACGTTGCGCGTGGAGGTAGGCACTCTTGACCTGTCCGAGGATCTCCGCTTCACCGATTAACATCGAATCGAGCCCGGTGGTAACGCGCAGCAAATGCTCGACCGCTTCGCGCCCAAGATGCGTGTAGAGATACGATTCGAGATCGAAGGCAATCGTGCCGTGCCGAAATTGCGTGAGGAAGGTTTTTATTTGCTCGGCGCCGCGCTCGAATTCATCGACTTCGGCGTAAATTTCGAGGCGGCCGCAGGTCTGAAGCATGACCGCTTCCTTCACCGCGTCGTACGCATGAAGCATCTGCAGCGCTTCGGTCATGCGCGATGTCGGAAACGCATGGCTCTCGCGAACGCTAACCGGCGCGGTATGGTGCGAGAGCCCGATGCAGAGAATCGGCATCGGTGCGCTACACGTTCGCCATCTAAGCGAGCGCTTCGTCGGCGGCGTGCAGGGTCTGCTCGATCTCGTGGGTGGTGTGCGCCGTCGAGAGAAAACCGGCTTCGAATTGCGACGGAGCGAGATAGACTCCGCGCTCGGCCATCGCATGGAAAAAGGCGGCGTAGGCTTGGGTGTCGGCGCGCATCGCGCCCTCGAGATCGAAGACCGGCTCGCCGGCAAAATAAAATCCGAACATCGATCCTGCATATCCGCCGGTAAATGGACGACCGTGCTTTGTGAATATCTCGCGCATACCTTCGATAAACAAACGCGCGAGAATCTCCAAGCGTTCGTAGAGCGTCGAATCTTCGCGAACGGTGCGAAGCGTCGCGAGGCCCGCCGCCATAGCGAGCGGATTGCCCGAGAGCGTCCCGGCGTGGAAGATCTTGCCGTCGGGGGTGAGCTGAGCCATGATCTCGGCGCGTCCGCCGAACGCGCCGACCGGTAGGCCGCCGCCGATTACTTTTCCTAACGTCGTCAGGTCGGGGCGGATGCCGACGCGTTCTTGGGCGCCGCCGCGGGCGACGCGGAAGCCGGTCATCACTTCGTCAAAAATGAGCAGCGTGCCGTGAGCGTCGCAGATCGCACGCAGCCCGGGCAGAAAATCGGCGAGCGGAGCGATGTAGCCCATGTTGCCGACGAACGGCTCGACGATAATCGCCGCAATCTCTCGGCCGCGCTCTGCGAAGACCGCTCGCACCGCCTCGATATCGTTATAGGGGACGACGATGGTATC
>DAHUYY010000266.1 GCA_027306845.1 Vulcanimicrobiota bacterium
TCGGCGTAGCTCTCGTGCGCGATTCCCAACTCGTCGGCGATCCGGGCGAGATACTCCGGAGAGCGCGCCGGACGCCCATCGGCATCGAAAGAAGTAAGCACGAAATAGTTTCGTGGCTGTGCGAACGCGGCAAGGATCGCACGCGCATCTTTGCTCTCACCGATACCGATGACGAAGGTCTGTGCAACGGCACCAAAACGTTCGCCGAGCGCAGCGGCGAGCGAACGTGCTTTTTGTTCGTTATGAGCGATATCGAATAGAACCGAGGGTGCGCCGGGAATCAACTCCATGCGACCGGGGATCCGCACCTCCGCCAATCCTTCCTCGATCTCTTCACCGCTCGGGCGCAATGCCGGCGGCAAGGCCTCTAACGCAAGCACGGCGGTCGCGGCGTTCGTCCGTTGAAAGCCGCCTAAGATCGGCAAGCGAATGCGATAGCTCTCGAGCTTCGTCCGCACGGTGAAACGCTGCGCGAACGCCTCGATTTCGATATCTTCAACGCGCGCATGCGTCGCGCTCTCGATAAGCGGTGCTCCTACGCGCGCACAGATCTCCGCAATCGTCGCACGTGCGGGCTCTTCATCTACCGCGCTGACGAGCGGCACCCCCGGCTTGGCAATACCCGCTTTTTCAGCGGCGATTGCCTCGAGCGTATCGCCGAGGATCTCCTGATGGTCGTAGCCGATGCTCGTAATCGCGCAGACGGTCGGGGAAACGACGTTCGTTCCGTCGAGACGCCCTCCCAAACCCACTTCGATGACGGCGATATCGACCTCGCTGCGAGCGAAGTACAGAAACGTCAGTGCTAAGAGCATTTCATAATAACTCGGAGCGCCGTACCGACCTGCGACCCGATTGATTGCGGGAAGCATCTCCATGAAGAGTTCGGCGAATCGCTCGCGTGCGATCGGCACCCCCCCGATCCGCGCGCGTTCGGTCATCGATTGCAGGTGGGGTTTTACGTGGAGGCCGACACGCAACGAGTGGCGCCGCAACGCTCGCTCGATCATCGTCGCGGTCGAACCTTTGCCGCTCGTTCCGGCAACGTGCACCACGGGATAACGCCGGTGCGGATCGTCGAGCGCCTCCAGCAACGCAGCCATTCGCTCTAAACCGTAATTGACGCGCGGTGATTGGTTTTCGCCGATACTTGCGAGCAGATAACGCTCCGCCTCTTCGAACCTCATGAGTGATCGGTCGGTCGTTCCGAGAGCAACTCCATCGCGTGCGGAAGCGTCGATAGGAAGACATCGAGCGACTCCGCGACGGCGCGCGGGCTACCGGGGAGATTGACGATCAGCGTGCGATGCCGCACCCCGGCGAGCGCGCGCGAGAGCATCGCCGTGCGCACGCGCGGCAACGCGGCGGCGCGAATTGCCTCGGCGATGCCGGGAACCTCGTAATCGAGCACGGCCGCCGTCGCCTGAGGCGTGCGGTCGCGCGGCGCTATCCCGGTGCCGCCGCTGGTGAGAATGCAATCGGCGCGCTCGGAGTCGGCTAACTCTATCAGCTCGGCTTGCAGCGCCGCCGGATCGTCGGGAATGACGATCGCGCGTACGATCTCGTAGATCGGTTCGAGCCGCTCGCGAAACACCGGCAGACAGCCATCCTCGCGTTCGCCGGCGGCCGCACGATCGGAGAGCACGATGCATGCAACCCGATACTTCACCGATCGGCGATCCACGTACCGCTCTTTCCGCCGCGCTTCTCCAGCAAGCGTACCCCTTCGATTACGATCGCTCGATCGAGCGCTTTGCACATATCGTAGATCGTCAGTGCGGCAAGATTCGCGGCGAGCAACGCTTCCATCTCCACGCCGGTCTGCCCGGAGGTACGAGCTTCGCTTTCGATGCGCAGCAGGGCGGGCTCCGCCCAGGCCAAGGTAACGGCGATATGGCTCAGCGCGACGGGGTGCGCGAGCGGTATCAGGTTCGCGGTCTGTTTCGCGGCCATAATTCCGGCGATTTGAGCCGTCACGAAGGCGTCCCCCTTCGGTCCCATCGCAATTCGGAGCGATTCCGCGGCGTCGGGCGCGAGGCGAACGAACGCCTCGGCACGGGCGAAGCGTTCGGTCGTTGCTTTCTTGCCGACGTCAACCATCGAAATGGCTCCGTCGGTGTTTAAATGTGAGGGTTTCGGCACGTCAATCGTCAAAGAAGGTCACTAATGGCGCTATTCCAGGAAGCAGACGGCGATCCTCGGGTCGCGCTCGATCGGCTCGCCGATGTGCTTTCGTACTACGGAGCAGTCGGAGATGCAGCCGCCGGGCTGACATTTGGCTTTTCATTTCGGAAGGCAGCCTTCGCGCGCTCGATCGCCCTCGCTCTCGACGTCGACGAGCGGCTCCTCGATGCCGTGTCGATCGCCGGGCTCATGCATGCCGTCGGCGCCCTCGGAAACCCGGCGCTCGTCCGCGAAAGCGATCTTCCCGAGCGCCTCGCGACGATGGAGCGCTGGGATATTCCCGCCGCCGGGGCACGCGTCTGCGCGGCGAGTGGGGCGA
>DAHUYY010000267.1 GCA_027306845.1 Vulcanimicrobiota bacterium
GACCCGTCACGCGTGTAGGCATGGCGGCCGCGGTCGTCGGAGACGATGAAGAACCCGGGCCCCGAGATCGCGCAATCGAACGGGCCGCCGGTTTTGAGCAACTTTCCCTGACCGAAGACGAGGCGGCGGCCTAGCGATGCGACGCCGATCGCGCCGCCGTCGCTTGCGGCGAGTGCGCTAAAACGCATGCTCGAACGCTTGAATCCGGTCACGTCGGCGTTGGCGAGGTTCGCGGCGATCGTATCGAGATTTTTTTGCTGCGCGGCCATACCGGTCGCAGCGGCGTAGAGTGCTCGGTCCACGTTCGCTTTTTTCCGCGTCGCTTCGATCCGCGCGATCGCGCGTTGCGCGCCTTCAAAAGAGCGTTGCGCCGCCAATACGTCGACCATCTCGGAGATCGCGTCGACGTTCGCCGTCATCGCAAAGCCGACGTCGAGCGTAGCGCTTGCAGCGATGCCGACGCGGCCGCAGAGGCGTTCCCCGATACGCAGCGTGCCGTCGCTATAGAACCGCGCCCCCGGAGGCACGCGCAGCGGGTGCTGCGCGGCGTCGAGCAGCACGCGGCCGCGGGGATCGCGAAGTGCGCCGAAGCGATCGCGCGTGAAGCGTGCGCTTCCGACGCGGGCGATGGCACCGCGGGCGTCGCGAACTTGGAGCGTTCCGCCGCGAACCGCGAGATCGAAGGGGCGCCCGGTCGGGCGCAGCGCTCCGGCGCGCGGATCGGCGACGGCGCGGATGTGCACGCCGTGGCGATCGATGCTTCCGCGAGCGCGGAGCCGCTGAAATGCATCGCTCGATGCGTTTGCGAGATTGCCGGTCGCGATGTCGAGCCGCTCTTGTGCGGCGTGCATCGCCTGTGCGGCCCATTGAATTCCCGTCATGCGGGAATCCTACGCGCCCGAGGTTACGTTCGCGTTAGGATACTGTTGCCGAAATGCGTCGGGGTGCCGCGTTCGTTAGAGGCGCGCGAGGATTGCGTCGGCGAACGCGGCGGTGCTCGCAGCGGGCTCGCCGAGATCGACGGTGCGCGCACCGGCGGCGAAGGTCGCTTCGACCGCGCTCTCGATGCGCGCCGCGCCCGCCTCGTCGCCGAGGCTCGTGCGCAGCATCATCGCCGCCGAAAGAATCGCCGCGGTCGGGTTGGCGATTCCTTTGCCCGCGATATCGGGCGCGCTCCCACTGATCGGTTCGTAGAGCCCGAATCGCCCGCGCGCATGCGTGCGCGTTCCCAGGCTCGCGCTCGGGAGCGTGCCGATCGAACCGGCGAGCATCGCCGCCTCATCGGAGAGAATATCGCCGAACATATTCTCCATCACCATTACGTCGAAGGCGCGTGGATTCCGAACGAGCTGCATCGCCGCGGTGTCGACGAGCAGATGGTCGAGCCGCACGTCGGGATACTCCGTCGCGACGCGCGTCACGACGCGGCGCCAGAGCCGCGAGGTCTCGAGAATATTTTGTTTATCGACCGAGGTGACGTGCGAACGGCGCGTCCGTGCGAGATCGAAGGCGACGCGCGCGATGCGCTCGATCTCGGGAGCGCGATAATACATCGTGTCGACCGCGCATTCGATGCCGTCGACGAGGCGCTGCTCCTTCGGCTCGCCGTAGTAAATGCCGCCGGTGAGTTCGCGGACGATCGTGCAATCGAGCCCGCGGACGACCTCGGGTTTCAGCGTCGAGGCGCCCTCCAGCCCGGAGAAAACGCGCACCGGTCGCACGTTGGCGAAGAGCTCGAAATCGCGCCGGAGGAGAAAAAGCGCGTACTCGGGGCGCGCGTCGAGCGGCTTCCCATCGTATTCGGGTAGCCCGACGCTGCCGAAGAGAATCGCGTCGGCGCGCTCGCAGAGTTCGCGCGTCGCATCGGGGAGCGCGGGCAACCCTTGGCGCAGCGCGGCGCCGCCGACCGGCGCTTCGCTGCAATCGAGATCGGGGCGAACCGCCGCGAGCACGCGGACGGCTTCGCGCACGACCTCGGGCCCGATGCCGTCACCGGGCAATACCGCTATCGTCGGCGGCAACTCCTAATACACCGTGATGCGCGTGGTATCGTCGGCGCGCTGCGGCGCGGATTCTTCGACGACCACGGTGAGCTTCTCGGCGACGACGGCGGGGGCGCTGCCGTTGTTCGGCGTGCGGTCGAGCAGCGCTAAATGCGTCGTGAGGAGGCTGCGCAGCTCGCTCTTCACCTTTTCGGCGTGGTCGCGCGCGTGCTGCTCCTCGCGGCGAACCTCTGCGATCGCATCGTTAAAGCCCGCGACTTCGCGTTCGGCCGCCATGCGCGCCTGCGCGCGAATGAGATCGGCCTCTTTATGCGCCGATGCCTTCACTTCGTCGGCGGTTCGCTGCGCGAGCACCAGCGTGTTCTGCAACGATTCTTCCATCGCTTTGAAATGGGAGATGCGCTCTTTGAGATCGGCGATCTCCGTCTGCAGCGCGACCCGCTCCTGCGCGTAATCTTCGAGCGTCTCGAT
>DAHUYY010000268.1 GCA_027306845.1 Vulcanimicrobiota bacterium
CGGGTGCCGGTGCGGGCGCGGCTGCGGGTGCAACAACGGGAGCGGCATCGCTCTCCAGCGTGAGCACGACGCTGCCCTCCGAGACGCGGTCGCCGGGTTTTACGCGCACCTCTCTGACGACCCCGGCGGCGGTCGCCGGAACCTCCATCGATGCCTTCTCGCTCTCCAATACCACCACCGACGCATCGCGTGCGATGCGGTCGCCGGGTTTTACCAGAACCTCGATGACCGGTACGTCTTTAAAATCGCCGATATCGGGGACCCGGAGTTCTGCGATTGCCACGGTGTGCGTGCTCCTCTGGTTTCGGAAGGGAGTTAGGCGAGTAACGGATTGGGTTTATCGGCGTCGATTGCGTATTTCGCGATCGCTTCGCTTGCGCGTTTGCGCGGAATCGTGCCTTCGGCAGCGAGGGCGTTGAGCGCCGCGAGTGCGACGTAGCGCCGATCGACTTCGAAGTGCGCGCGCAATTTCGCGCGGTAATCGCTGCGTCCGAAGCCGTCGGTGCCGAGCGTCGTGTACGAACGTCCGACGAACGGGCGGATCATCTCCGGGAAACTGCGGATGTAATCGGTGGCAGCAACGGCGGGGCCGGCGTGCCCTTCGAGCCGTTCTTCGACGAAGCTCCGTCGCGGCGTCGCTTCGGGGTGAAGCATGTTCCAGCGTTGGGCGTCGACGCCGTCGCGCTGCAATTGCGAGAACGAGGTGACGCTCCAAACATCGGCGGCGATCTCGAAATCTTTTTCGAGCAGATCGGCGCCGGCGATGACTTCGCGTAAAATCGCTCCGGAACCGAAGAGCTGCACGCGAGGCGTCTTCTTGCCGCCCTGCCCGGAGCGAAGGAGATACATCCCGCGCAGAATGCCCTCGCGCGCGCCTTCAGGCATCGCCGGGTGTGCGTAGTTTTCGTTGAGCAACGTGATGTAGTAGTAGACGTCTTCCTGCTCGGCGAGCATGCGCCGCAGGCCGTCTTGAATGATGACCGCGACTTCATACCCATACGTGGGATCGTAGGCGACGCAATTGGGGATGAAGGCGGCGTGAACGTGGCTATGCCCGTCTTCGTGCTGCAAGCCTTCACCGTTGAGCGTCGTGCGCCCCGAGGTTCCTCCGAGAAGGAAACCGCGCGTGCGCGAATCGCCGGCGGCCCACGCGAGGTCGCCGATGCGTTGGAAACCGAACATCGAGTAGTAGATGTAGAACGGAATCATCGGCAGATTGTGGTTGCTGTACGCCGTACCGGCGGCGATCCACGAAGAGAATGCGCCGGCTTCGCAGATTCCCTCTTGTAGGATCTGGCCGTGCTTATCCTCGCGATACCACATGAGCTGTTCGGCATCTTGCGGATGATAGAGCTGACCGACCGATGAGTAGATGCCGAGCTGGCGGAACATGCCTTCCATGCCGAAGGTGCGCGATTCATCGGCGACGATCGGCACGACGCGCGGGCCGACCTCGGCATCGCGAAGCAACGAACTTAAGATACGGACGAACGCCATCGTCGTGGATATTTCGCGATCTCCGGTGCTCTGCAGTTGCGCTTCGAAAGCGTTGAGATCGGGAACGGTTAGTGCGGTCGATTTACGGCGCCGCTGCGGAAGATGCCCTTGCTCGGCGAGGCGATCGCGCAGATAGCGCATCTCCGGTGAATTGTCGTCGGGTTTAAAGAACGGAATTTCATCGATCTTGTTGTCGGGGATCGGAATGGAGAAGCGGTCGCGGAAAGCGCGCATCTCCTCGAGATCCATCTTCTTGGCCTGGTGCGCGATATTGCGCGCCTCACCGGCTTCGCCCATGCCGTAGCCTTTGATCGTCTTGGCGAGAATAACCGTCGGCGCGCCCGTATGGGCGGCGGCAGCGGCGTAGGCCGCGTAGACTTTGAGCGGGTCGTGGCCGCCGCGTTGGAGCGCCCATACTTGCTCGTCGGTCCACGATGCGACCATCGCTGCGGTCTCCGGATAGCGGCCGAAGAATTGTTCGCGGACGTATTTCCCATCGCGCGATTTGAACGTCTGATAATCGCCGTCGACGCACTCCATCATCAGTTGACGCAGGCGACCGTTCGTATCGGCGGCGAGTAAGGGATCCCAACTGCTGCCCCAGATAACCTTGAGGACGTTCCAGCCGGCGCCTTTGAAGAAGCGTTCGAGTTCCTGAATGATCTTGCCGTTGCCGCGCACCGGGCCGTCGAGGCGCTGCAAATTACAGTTGACGACCCAAACGAGATTGTCGAGTTTTTCGCGCCCGGCAAGCGAGATCGCGCCGAGCGATTCCGGTTCGTCCATCTCGCCGTCACCGAGAAATGCCCAGACCTTGCGATCGCCGTTATCTTGTAATTCGCGGTCGTGGAGGTAGCGCATGAAGCGCGCCTGATAGATCGACATGATCGGCCCGAGACCCATCGAGACGGTCGGATATTGCCAGAACTCCGGCATCAACCACGGGTGCGGATAGGATGAGAGCCCTTT
>DAHUYY010000269.1 GCA_027306845.1 Vulcanimicrobiota bacterium
ACGACGCCGATCGGCTTGTGCAAGACGAGATACGTTTTTTGTGCTACGGGGATGACGCGCTTGCCGTCGACCTCGACGATGCAATCCTGCGCGACCTGCGTTCCCATGCTGCGAACGACGACGCCGTTTACCCGGACGCGCCCGGCCGCGACGAACGCGTCCGCCGCTCGACGCGACGCGACGCCGGCCTGCGCAAGATACCTATTGATTCTCATCCCCAACGCGTCGCGGACGGCTCAGCCGGCTAGCGGGCTTCTAAGGAGCCCTAGGAGCCTAATACTTTCCGTTTCCCTCGTCGCGCGAAGTGCTTCGCGCCATCGACATCGCCTCTTTGGTGACGGTCTGCAAGAACTCTTCGTTCGTGCGCGTCTGCGACATCTTGTTGAGGATGAGCTGCGTGGAATCGGTATCGAGCACGGCCGTCGCCCGCCGCAGCATCCACACCTTCTGCATAACGTCGGGAACGAGAAGCAGCTCTTCGTGCCGCGTCCCTGACTTCTTGATGTCGATCGCGGGAAAGATACGCGACTCGGCGAGCTTACGCGACAGGTTGAGTTCCATGTTGCCGGTGCCCTTGAACTCTTCGAAGATGACGTCGTCCATTTTCGAGCCGGTCTCGATGAGTGCCGTTGCGATGATCGTGAGCGAGCCGCCCTCCTCGATCTTGCGCGCCGCGCCGAAGAAGCGCTTCGGCTTGTGCAGCGACGCCGTGTCGAGGCCGCCGGAGAGCGTGCGCCCCGACGATGCGACGACCTGGTTGTACGCTCGAGCGAGGCGCGTGATCGAGTCCAGGAGGATGACGACGTCCTTGCCGCTTTCGACGAGACGCTTCGCGCGCTCCATTGCAAGTTCGGCGACGGCCGTGTGGTTCTCAGGATGCTCGTCGAACGTGGAGGCGACGACCTCGCCGTCGATCGTCCGCTGCATGTCGGTGACTTCTTCGGGGCGTTCGTCGACGAGGAGCGCGATGATATGCGCTTCGGGATGATTGATCGAGATGGAGTTCGCGATATTTTTCAGTAGTGTCGTCTTACCGGCCTTCGGCGGCGAGACGATCAGTGCGCGCTGCCCCTTACCGATCGGACAGAAAAGATCGATAACGCGCGTCGAGAGCTGCGTCGCGCGAACCTCGAGCTTGAAGCGCTCGTTGGGGTAGATCGGCGTGCCTTTTTCGAAAAGTTTCCGCACGCCCATTTTTTCGATATCGATTTCGTTGACGCGGTCGACGCGCAACAGACCGAAGTATTTTTCGCCTTCTTTCGGCCGACGCACGGTGGCGTCGACGCGATCGCCGCGTCGCAGATCGGCGCGTCGTATTTGCGCCTGGCTGACGTACACGTCCTCGTTACCGATGACGTAACCGGCACGCCGCAGAAAGCCGTAGCCCTCGGGAAGAATGTCGAGAATTCCGCTCGCGCTCTCGATCCCGGATCGCGCTTGCTGCGCGGCGAGAATTTGGAGAACGATTTCGTCCTTCTTTACTTTCGCCGGCGTGGCAATTTCGATCGAAAACTCTTTCGCGAGTTCGACGAGCTCGCTCTTGCTTTTTTCCTCGAGTTGCGCTGCCGTCAGCATCGCCGGCGCCTGCGCCTCGTTCTGAGAGAATGCTTCGGGCTGAGGAAACCCGGAATTATTATGGCGGCGCCGCGAACGGCGACGACGGCCTCCACTGGGCGGGCGGCCATTTTCGTTGGGGCGGTGATCGAGTTGCAGGGGAGGCTCACTCTCGCAGCGTCCGCGCGCATTCACCAGCGACTTCATCGGGCTATGCCGCGACGGTGGGTGAGTGTGAGCGGGAGGGAATAGATTGGGCCGGGCGAGTCAATAACGACTCATCGGCACCAGAGAGGTTATAGCACGGGATAGACGCTCCCTTCAAGCGTCACACGAATCGTTCTTCAAAAAGAGCGCGCGAACCCGAACCGCCGATCTACGCCGCGATGCGCGATAGCTCGGCGCGCGCGAGTTCGGAAAGATCCTCGGCACGCCCGGCTTCCAACGCGAAGGTCGGCGTCGCCCGCAGAGAGCAGAGCAGATAGATATACGCCCGGTGGAGGCTATAGGGGAGCGCGCGATGCTCGCGCAGATCGTCGATCACCTCGCGATCGGGAACGCGCACCGTTGCGATGCTGTGGCCGAAACCGCGTAAGGCATCGAGCAGCGCGAGGAGCGCCCCATAGGCTACCGAGCGTTCGGCGCACTCTTCCGGCGCGGCGATGGAGAACGGAACGCGCACCAAGTGCGCGCCCCGACCGCGCCGGATTCGAGCGATGAGGACGGCGTTGCCCGTCGCTGCGGCCGCGTAGCCGTAGTCGACCTGAACCCGGTGAAGCGACGTATTACGCATGCATGGACCTCACGGTCAGCATATATCGAACATACGTTCGCTGTCAAGCCGGCGTCGCGAGCCTCGCGATCGCCTCTTGATAGATCTCGACGCAACGAGCGGCAAG
>DAHUYY010000026.1:0-5966 GCA_027306845.1 Vulcanimicrobiota bacterium
AACGTTCGTCTCGATAATAAACTTTGCGGCTTCGTAGCAGAGCGAATCGACCTCGCGTTTACCGTTCTCTTCGTCGTCGGTGACCGGTACGAGTTCGACTTCGAGTAGATTCTCCGGGCGAGCCTGCCGCGCCCAGAACTCAACGAGCCGCGTCACCTCCGGGCCGGAGATCAGCGCGCCTTGTGCGCGCATCGGTTTGGGGGCATCGATCGGCAAAAACAGCATGTCGCCGCGCCCTAACAGGCGCTCCGCACCCGCTTGGTCGAGAATCGTGCGTGAATCGACCTGAGAGCTCACGGCGAAGGCGATACGCGAGGGAATATTGGCTTTGATGAGCCCGGTGATAACGTCGACCGATGGACGCTGCGTCGCAACGATCAGGTGGATACCCGTAGCGCGCGCGAGTTGGGCGAGGCGCATGATGGTCGTTTCGACGCGCGACGGCGCGACGAGCATTAAGTCGGCGAGCTCGTCGATGATAATGACCACGAATGGAAGGCGTTCGTCGGGGTATTTTGCGTTGTACTCTTCGATTTTTCGCACGCCGGCCTTCGCGAAGCGTTCGTAGCGCGCGTCCATCTCCCGCGTCATTTCCAACAGCGCGCCGGCGGCAACCTTCGGATCGGTAATGACCTCTTTAATTAAGTGCGGAATACCGTTATAGACGGTTAGTTCGACGCGCTTCGGATCGATCATCAAAATTTGCACTTGATCGGGTGTCGCCGCGACGAGCAACGATGCAACGATGGTATTCAAGCAGACCGATTTTCCCGAACCGGTCGCCCCGGCGACGAGGAGATGCGGCATCTTTCCAAGATCGCCGAAAACCGGTCGACCGGTGATATCTTTCCCCAGGGCCATCCAGAGCGGCGGAATCTGCCCGCGATTGGGAAGTGCTTCGAGAATCTCGCGAATCGCGACGACGGAGACGTTGGCGTTGGGAACCTCGATCCCAACGGCGGATTTTCCGGGGATCGGCGCCTCGATGCGGACGCTGGTCGCGGCGAGAGCGAGCGCGATATCGTCGGCGAGCGAGGCGATGCGCGATATTTTTACGCCCCGCTCCGGCCGTAATTCGTACCGCGTGATCGAGGGTCCGCGCTCGATATGCATGACTTTTGCGCCGACGCCGAACGAAGCGAGCGTATCTTCGAGCACGTGGGCGCGATTGGTTTCGTCGACGACTTGCCGCGCCGGCGGGTCGAAGAGGGCGAGATCGGGGAGACGATAGGTGCGCGCGCGCGCCGCCGGGTCGGGAGCCTGGTACTCTCCTTCGAGCGGGGCGACCGGAATTCGCGCCGGTGCAGGCGCGCGCGGCGGCTCCACATAGTGCGCCGACTCGTCGTAGGGGGCGCGCTCGGGACGAGCGATGCTCTCCGGCGGAGCGGGCTGCGGATGCTGCGGCGCGGGTAGCGCGGGGCGAGCAAAATTCGGCAGCCGCCACTGCGGAAGTTCGATCTCGGGGAGCTGCATTTTCGGGAGGCGAATCCGCCCGAAGAGCGCGCCGATCGCGCCCAGCACCAGCTTGAGGCGGAGGTTGGCGAGCCACATCGTCAGCACGACGGCGGAGAGAACGAGAAAGAGGGTGCCGCCGACTCCGCCGACGAGCCGATGGAGCATCCACCAAATCGAGGCGCCGAGAATCCCGCCCGAGCGGTCGCCCCGGGCCCCCAAGGCCGCGTCGGCGAGTAAAAAGTACGCCAACGCCGCTCCGCCATAGGTCGCAATCAAGCGCGGAACGTCGATTTCGAGAAAGACGATCGCGCCGATCAGGGCGATCAGCACCGGGAAAAGCGGGGCTCCATCACCAAAGATGCTATGCAACATCGTGGCGCCCCAACGCCCGATCTCGCCGGAATGCTGCGGTAGCGCCAACGCGATTCCGAAGAGCAGCGCGCATCCGAGCGCAAGAAGCCCGACGATCTCCGAGTTTAGGCGATCTCTCGAACTTGCCTTACGACGCACGCGTGCCATTGGGCGATTTCATTCGTCATCGTACGAGGAGTTCTTTTGAGCAAGCCAACCGTCGTCGTCCTCGAGGGCGATCAAACCGGACAGGAATTACTGGAGGAGTCGCTGCGCGTCATCGCGCGCGAGACGATCGACCTCGAACTCGATCTTCTGCGCTTCGACCTCTCACTCGAAAACCGCCGCGCGGGCAACAATGCGGTGGTCCACGAGGCGGCCGCGGCGATGAGGAAACATCGCTTCGGCATCAAGGCCGCAACGATAACCCCCGAGCAGCGCGACGATGTCGGATCGCCCAACGCAATCCTTCGCAAAGAGATCGACGGAAAGGTCATCGTTCGTACCGGTCGCCGTTTGCCGCGCGTTCGCCCGGTCGGCGGCATCCACGCGCCGATCGCGGTCGTGCGTATGGCGGTCGGCGATGCTTACGGCGCAAAGGAGTGGCGCGAGAGTGCCGACGGCGACGAGATCGCCTATCGAACCGAATCGATCTCGCGCACGATCTGTCGCTATGTCTCGGAGTATTCATTCGCTCACGCCCGCAAAGTCGGCGGGCGCGTCTTCGGCGGCCCCAAGTATACGGTCAGCCCGGTCTACGAAGGCATGCTAAAAGAAGAGATGGACGCAGCTGCCGCGCGCAATAAAGATATTCCCTACGAACCGCAACTCATCGATGCGACCTATGCCCTGCTTTTAAGCTCGGTCGGGGACGATCCGCTCGTCATTCCATCGCTCAACCGCGATGGCGACTGCCTCTCCGATTTCGTCATGCAGCTCTTCGGTTCGATCGCCGGGGCCGAGTCGGTACTGCTCTCGTTCGAAGGCTCCCCCGAGGCGGGCGAGGCCTTCAAGCCGAGCATCGTCATGGCCGAGGCACCGCACGGCACGGCACCGCGCCTCTTCGGAAAAAACGTCGCCAACCCACTAGCGATGATCTTAGCGGCGGGCGCGATGCTCGGCTATATCGACGATCGGCGCGCGACGAACGCCTCGCGCGCGATCTACGAAGCCTCTCTTGAAGCGATCCACAGCGGCGTCGCGACCGCCGATCTCGGCGGCCATGCCACCACCACGGAGTTCACCGACGCCGTTATCGACGGCGTGAAACGCAAGCTCGAGGTTTGGTCCTCGCTGTAGCCCTCCGAGCCGTCGATGGCTCCCGGCCGGGCCGAGAGGGGCTGCCCTCGCGACCGGCCGGGAGCGCGATAAGGGTTCTCGTGAGCCGCCCCCTAAATAGGTCGCCTATGTCCTGGATTACGCGAGGTTCGGGCGGCTCCGGAAACCCACCGCGCTCGGACGGCGAGAACGCGACCCCAAAACGGGCGGCTTTCAGACAGTCGCTCGAGATCCCTATTTCATTTGAGGCCGGAGGCAAGGCCGCCCAAATTTTCGGAACGCTCATCGATATCTCCGAATCGGGCTGCCGCATACGATCGTTAATCTTGCTCGACCGCGAGTGCGTCGTGCGCTTCGAGTTGCGCCGCGGCAGCGGCTCGCCGCTGCGTCTGCGGGGGCACGTCGCCGGGCGGAGATCGCCCTCCGACGGTGCGGGATACGAATACGGGGTCACCTTCGACGGAATCTCGCCCCCCGAACGCAAGCAACTGCACGCCGAAATTATGGAATTGCAACGACGCGAGGCCGCCGGCCGGGCGCACGTGCGAGACGAAAAACCGCCCGCGCAGAACGACCAGCGCCGTAAGGACCTTCGACAGAGCGTCTCTTTTCCGGTCTCCTTTCGTCGGCCGGGTTCGGTCTGGCTCAGTGGTTTTTGCGCCGACGTAAGTGCGGGCGGCATCCGGCTGGTCTGCGGCGATGCGATTGAAGACGGAAGCGAGATTGAATTGCGCTTCACGCTTCCCAACGACGTGCTCGAGGTCTTTCCCAAGGGCGGCGAACGAACCGAGATTACGCCGTTTGGGGCGCGACGCGTGCGCGTTGCCGATAATCGGCGACCCTTCGACCAAATCTTCGCTCGGGCCCAAGTCGTTGCGAAACTCGCTCCCGTCGAGGGCCGCAATTCCTACGGCGTCGAGTTTTCGAACCTCGACGGGTATTCGCGCGAGGAGATCGTGCGCTTCAATCACGCCATGCAACTTCGTCGGTTGCGATCCGGAGGGAAATAGCGCGCGATGCGCGTGCTCTTCGTCCCACGCGAAGACGGCGACCGCGTCTTCGGCGGCGATGTCGTGCAGATGGAGGCAACGGCGCGCGAATTGCGTGCCCTCGACATCGAGGTTGAGATCGGCCCGGCAGGGCGCGCGTGCGAAACGCCGTTCGATCTCGTCCACCTTTGGACGAGTCTCCACCTTCCCGATCGGATCGAACACCAACTCGATCTGCTCGCCCCGGTGCGCAGTAGCGTGCGCGTCGTGCTCTCTCCGATCTGGGCACCACACCACACGCTTCGCTGGATGCATGCCGCGCGGCGATGGTTATTCGAAAGCACGGCCGACCGCGGCTCGCTCGATATCGGGAACGCCCGCGATACTTTAGAAAAGATCGCTCGTCGTAGCGTCGATATTACCGTCGACGGCGCCACGCTCACCGCGTGGACCGCGCATCCGTCGACCGCGGCGTGTAGAGGTGTCCTCGCCCGAATCGACAGCATTTTACCGAACTCCTGGATGGAGCTCGCTGCGATCTTCACCTACCTCGGCGATTTCTGCGAACATGCCGTCGTACCGAACGCCGTCGACGCCGCCCTCTTTACGGGAGGCACCCCTACGGCAGTCCCAACCGAATTGCAAAATACTCCCTTTGCGTTAATGGCAGCACGTTTCGATGCGCGAAAACAACAAGATTTCGTGTTACTTGCACTCAAGAACACCGATTATCCGCTCGTTTTTGTCGGCGATGCGACCGACCCGGAGATTTTCGCCCGGTTTCGCGACCTCGGCGCGCGGCGAAAAGCGCCGGTCTATTATTTCCCGGCCATACCGCAGGAGCAACTGCGACATCTATATGCCGCCGCCCGCGTTCATCTCCTACCGAGTCTTTTTGAATCGCCCGGGCTTTCGTCGCTCGAGGCGCTGCTCGCAGAGACGGCGATCGTGGTCGGCAATCTCGGCTATGAATCGGAGTACTTCGGCGATGCTGCCTACTACTGCGATCCCTGCGACGCCTGGTCGATTCTTCGGGCGACGCAGAGAGCGTGGAACCGCTTCGAACGGGACGCGGAGCTTCGAGCGCGAGGCCGCCGACGCATTCTCGATGAGTTCACCTGGGCTGCGGCAGCGAAAGCGACGTTGCACGCATACGAACGAGCTCTCGAAAAGTAAACGCGTTCCGATCTTTTGAAGCGATCTCCGCTACGTCACTCCGGGCGGACGCATCGTGTGGAACGCGGTACGCGCTTGAAAACGCATCGCGAGCGCAACGAGATCGCGCTCCCGCCACGGGTTGGCCATCATACCGAATCCGGTGGGAAGATGATTTTCGCCAAAACCATTGGGAACGCTCATCGACGGAAGCCCACAGAGATTTCCCGGCGTGACCGGATCGACCCCTCCGGGAGCGTCGGGATAGACCTTATCGAAGGGCGTTCCGATTGGGTATGCAACGGTTGGAAGTGTCGGGAAGAGCAACGCATCGTACGGAGCGATCGATTTTCCGACGGCATCGACGATCTCTCGCCGACGACGCATCGCATCGACGTAATCCACCGCACGCGTTTCGTACTGAATGTAGCCGCCGATGCGGTCGTCGGGCGACTGCAGTTCGCGCGCTTTGCCGCTCTCGATTAAATCGCGAAAAGCTGCGGCGCTCTCGCCGTTGAGCAATGCGCCGATCGTCGCGCCGTAGGGAAGATCGGGCAACTTCACCTCATCGGCGAACGTCACGTCGTCGGCGATTGCGGCGAGCGAGGAGTCGAAATTCTTCACGACCGCAGCTTGCGTCTGCTTGCGCGCCCCAACGATGACGGCGACGCGTGGTTTCTTTTTCGGCGCGTAGAACGCCTCGGTTCGCGTACTGTCATCCCGCGGGTCGGCCCCGGC
>DAHUYY010000026.1:5976-14234 GCA_027306845.1 Vulcanimicrobiota bacterium
TGATCGCATGTTTGCCTTCGAGCGAGGGCAGACTCGTCGTGGTTGTCAATGTCCCGGCTTCGGCCTGGAGGGCGTCTGGCGTAAGCGCCAGGATCGCAAGCGTATCGCGCGCGGAGCGCGCCATCGGGCCAAGTTTATCGGAGCTCCACATCAGGGCCATCGCACCGTAGCGACTGACTCGCCCAAAGGTTGGGCGCAGCCCGGAGACACCGCACATCGCACTCGGCGTCAAGATCGAACCGTTGGTTTCGGAGCCGATGGCAAACCCGACCAACCCGGCGGCGACCGCCGCACCGGGGCCGCTCGAGCTACCGCCGCTCCAGAAATCGCGGTTCCACGGCGTTCTTCCCGGGCCGGTAAACGACGCGTCGGCACCGTTGTAGCCGAAGGCTCCCGCCAGTTCGACCATTGCGAGCTTCGCGATCAATACCGCCCCGGCGGCATGCAATTTTTCGACAACCGCTCCGTCGAAATTGAAGGAACGTTCGCGATAGGGTTCGGCGCCCCACGTCGTCGGCGCCCCGACTGCGGCGAGCAAATCTTTTACACCGTAGGGAACGCCGTGCAGCGGGCTCTTGCGATCGCCGCGCGCGAGCGCCGCGTCGGCGGCCTTTGCCTCCTTCATCGCGCGTTCGTGCATTATCGTAACGACCGCTCCGAAGCGTTCACCGTATCGCTCGAGCCGCGCGATGTAGAGCTTCGTCAGCTCGACCGACGAGATACGCTTACGCGCGATTTCACGACCGAGCGTGAGTGCGTCGGAGAACGCGAGATCGATATCGTTCACGGTCGCACCGCAAATTGCGGGACCGGCGCATCACCGTTTTGCAGAAACGTTCCGTGCGGGTTTAACGCGGCGCCGAAACCATAGCCTTGCTCGATACCTTGCGCGATTGCCTGGATTTGCGCATCGCTCAGCGTCGCGTCGAAGCGACGCATCGAACGCGCCAGATCGAGCGCTCCCGGCGAAGGCGTCGGGACGGGAGCGGGCGTTGGGCTCGGCGTCGGCGAGCCCGCCGGGGCAGCCTCAACCACCGTGGCGCCGGGCAAGAGGGCGGCGCCTATACCAAGTGCGGCACCGGCAAGAAAGATTCTCCGCGTACTCTTCATGATGTGCATGAACGCCCTTTATATGCGGAGGTTTGCAGGCCTGCACGGCACTCTCTATCTCGCCGCGATCATCGCGACGGCGACGAGCGCACAGAGCACCCCCGCCCACTGAATGCGCGAGAGACGCTCGCGTAAAATTACCGCCGCGAGAAGAACCGTCGAAGCGGGGTAGAGAGAGGTCAGGACCGCCGAAATCGCTAGCCCGTCGATCCTCGCGGCGAGTAAATACAGCAGGTTCGCGGCCATATCGAGCGCCCCGCCCAGCACGACGATCGAAGCCGCGCCGTTCATGCGCAGCGAAGTCCGGGTCGCGACGACGATGGAAGCGAGCAAGCTCACGGAAGCAAGGCGCGAGCCGAGCAGAGCGAACATCGGCGCGCCATTGCGCGTCACTCCCAGCAACGTAAAAAATGCACCGAATGCGATTCCCGAGAGCAGCGCTTCGCGCAGGCCCGCGGTGTTGAACTCGCGCCGACCCTCGCTCTCAAACGAGGCCGAAATCGCGACGATCGCCGCAGCCGCCAACGCCAGCCCCCCATAGGCAAGCGGTGAGGCGCGTTCGCCGGTGAGGATGCCGAAGATCACCGGCACCGCCGCGGCAAGCAACGCCGTTACCGGCGAAACAACGCCCATGCGTCCGATCGAGAGCGCATGATAGAGAAATGCGATTCCGGCCGCGCCGGCGAGGCCGGCGAGCGCTCCCCAGGCCAGCGATGCGAATGCGAATTTTTCGGGGTGCAGCGCCAGGGCGATAACGATGATGACCAGCCCGACCGCCTGGGCTCCGAGCGCGACGGCAAGCAGCGCCGCTCTTCGCGCGGCCATGCCGCCGAGGAAATCGGCACTACCGTATGCGGCTGCTGCTACGAGCGCAAGAAATATCCCCAAAGGCGGAAGGTTACGCCTCGATAACGATCGGCACGATCACCGGCCTACGGCGCGTTCGCGAGAATATCTCTTTCGCCAACGTCGCTCGCACGTGTTCGCGTACCGAATTGGTGTCGCGCAGGGCATCAGTCGAAAGCGTTGCCAACATCGTGCTTAAATGCGAACGGAGGTGTTCGATAAGCGCTTCGGATTCCGGCTCGTAAAACGCGCCGCGCGTCACGATATCGGGCACGCCGATCGTTTGCGCTTCTTCAGCGTCGATTGCAACGACTGCCGTAACGATACCGTCGTTCGAGAGCATTTTTCGATCGCGCAGAACCGCCTCACCCATCTCGCCCAAGCCCGTCCCATCGACGAGCACCATGCCGCCGTACGTCTTTCCGATTTTGTCGCCGTACTCGGCCGTAAATTCGACGATATCTCCGTTTTCGATAACGAAAACGCTTTCGGGGTGCACGCCTGTTTTCGTCGCCAAACTGCCGTGCGTCACCAACATGCGGTACTCACCGTGTACGGGAATGAAGTACTCCGGGCGAATGAGGTTGAGCATCAGCAAGAGCTCTTCTTGCGAAGCATGCCCGGAGACGTGAGCGCGGCCCTCGCTTCCATGAATGACCGTTGCGCCGAGACGATAGAGATTATTGATCGTGCGATAGACGCTCTTTTCGTTGCCGGGAATCGGCGTCGCACTGATAACGATCGTATCGCCTGGATCGATGGAGAACTTCGGATGATCGCGCACCGACATTCGCGAGAGGCCGCTCATCGGTTCGCCTTGCGAGCCGGTCGTCATTACGACGATTTGGTCGGCACGAAGATTACCCACATCTTCGATTTTAACTAAAATATCGGGCGGAATGCGAAGGTGCCCGTGTTCGCGCGCAAAGTGTAATACGTTGTTCATCGAACGCCCGAGAAACGCGATCTTCCGGCCGAATTTTTCGGCGTGATCGATCGCTTGTTGAATGCGAGGCACGTTCGACGCGAAGGAAACGATGAGAATTCGCCCGGTCGCCTTCGAGAAAATCGTCGTGAAGGCTTCGCCGACGACGCGTTCGGACTGCGTGTGCCCCGGCCTCTCGGCATTCGTCGAATCGGCAAGCATGCAGAGCACGCCTTCTTCGCCGATGCGTGCGAGCGCCGCGAAATCAGCCGGCCGGCCGTCGATGGGCGTCTGATCGAATTTAAAATCGCCGGTGTGAAAAATGGTCCCACTCGGCGTACGAATGGCGAGCGAACAGGCGCCCGCTACCGAATGGTTGATATGCACGAACTCGGCCTCGATCTCGCCGTAACGAACGCGATCGCCCGGCGCTACGGCGACCAGCGGCATCTCTCCAAGTTTATGTTCGCGCGATTTCGCCTTGATGAGCGCGCCGGTAATCGCCGTGCCGACGATCGGCGTGTTCGGAAATTCGCGCAAGAAATAGGGAATGCCGCCGATGTGATCTTCGTGTCCGTGCGTTACCAACACCGCGCGCAGCTTGTGCACGCGTTCGCGAATGTAGCTAAAATCATTAATGACGATATCGACGCCGAACATCTCTTCGTCGGGAAACATCAACCCGCAGTCAACGACGACGAGGTCGTCGTTGGTTTCGATCACCGTCATATTTCGGCCGATCTCGCCGCAGCCTCCGAGCGGAACGACCCGAACGAAGGGCTCCTTGGGGGCCTTGGGAACGGAGATACTCTGCGTTTTCAATATGGGGCCTTTACAACGGCTATTAGCGTGGGAATGACGGGCGGAGGAACGCCCATGGGTTACAGATACTCTATCACGCTCGCGCTACTAGCCGCGAGCCTGCTCGGCAGCACCCACCGCGCCACGCAGCATCGGAAGCGGCCGGAAATCGCGGTTCCCCGCGCCGAAACCCTCTATTCTTGGCACGCCCTACGGCGAACGCGAGATATTCTCGTTCTGCGCCTGCTCGAACTCCGCCGCGAGCGCCTGGGACGCCTGGAACGCCTCCTGCGAGCGGGGGCGCCGGTCGGCTGCCTTCTCAGCGATCCGCTCCTCTCGGCAAGAACCGAGCCGCCGCCCGCCAATAGTCGCAAACATGACAACTGCACCACCACCTCAAGAAAACGCGGGGCTCACCAGCCTCGTCGAAACCGTCGTCGCCCCGGCGAACGCCTTCGACCGCCTCGCCGAGAAGCAAACCTGGGGCTGGGCGTTTATCGCCTCCTCGATCCTTACGATGGTCGCATCGTTGGCCAGCGGAGCCGTCCAGCAACATATCGCTCGGTTGATGATGGAACGAGGCATCGCCGCATCAGCGAATGCGCAGCAAGCGGCCGCCGCGAAGGCCGGCGCTGCAATCGGGCTAAAAATCTCCGAATTCGCTTGGATCTTCTCGCCGATCGGCATTCTCTTTATGGTCGCGATCGCTACCGTCATTCTTCTGCTTTGCAACGCCATTCTCGGCGGTAAGGCGACCTTCAAGCAGCTCTGGTGTGCGAGCATGAATGTGTTCGTCGTCATTGCGATCGGCTCGCTGGTCGGCTCGATCGTGCTCGCGCTGCGCGGCCCCGACGCGTTTAGCGGCGTGATGGATATCTATCGAAATTCGCTCTCGCTCGCCGCGATCGTTCCGTCGGCGAACATCAAACTCATCGCCTTCCTCGCCGCAATCACCCCATTCACCCTCTGGGCACTCTGGCTCAACTCACTCCTCATGCAGCGCATCGCTCGACTGGCGGCACCCAAAGCCTGGGCGGCAGCGCTTGCGGTCTTGCTCGTCCCCGCGTTGATCGGCGCGGCATTTGCAGTCCAGCCCCCGGGCGCAACCAACGGCACCCCCCCGGCTACGAGTGCCTCGGCAAGCCCGTAGCGCTCTCCTGAAACTTTTTCCCCCGTGCCCCGTAGTAGGCGACGTATGCGTCGCCTACTTTTCGTTTGGATATCGGTTCCGGCACTGCTCGCCGGAGCTCTCTTCGCCGGCTCAGCCGGCGCAGCACAGCGGCCGCTCGACTTACGAGAAGCGGTTGCCTACGCACTCGCACACAACTCCACGGTCGCCGCTTCGGCGGCGGCGGTAGCGGCAGCGAGATCTTCTTTCGCCACCCAGAAAACGCAAAATCTGCCGACCGCCGGCGCCTCGCTGAACAACATAATGTCGAAGAGCTCGAATTACGGCGGCGCCTACGCCGTCATCGGCGCCCAGCAACAGAGTGTCTTCAGCCAAAACACCGCGCAGTTGCAGGCACAATACACGCTTACCACCGGGGGCCTCGCCGGCATTCAGCTTGCCGTATCGAAGGCGAACCTCGAACAAGCGCAAGCGAACCTCCGCAACGCCCAGGCGCAAGTGGCAACCTCGGTGACGAGTGCATATAACGCCGTCGTGCAGGACGACGAACTGGTGAACGTCGATCGCGGCGACCTTCAATATCAGCGACTGCTCTTACAAAACGCCCGCGTGAAAGAGCGCGCCGGTGTTGCCGCCGGGGTCGATGTCCTCTCCGCACGCGTCGCCGTTGCGCGCAGCGAATCGACGCTCGTTGCCGCCCGGGCGAACGTTGCCAACGCCCTCGACACGCTCTGTCAAAGCATCGGCGCCCCGCTCGACACGCATTTTTCGCTGCCGAAGCGGCTTGCAATGCCTCCGCTCCCGGCGATGTCGATGCAAAAAATCGAGCGGATCGCTTTGGCAAACCGTGCCGATATAGCAAGCGCTCGCGAGGCGCTTCGAGTCGCCGATCTCAACCGTAAGAGCTGGCTGCCGCAACTTTTTCCGCAGATACAACTCTCGGCCGCGGTCGGCAATCAATTTTCCCCAACCAATGCCGTCTTCACGCAACAACAACTCGATTACGAGTATGCCGCTGGGCTTATCCCGCATAAAATCTTCGTTCCGCGCGGGACTCCGGGCTTCTGGCAAATTCAGGCTCTCTCAACCTTCAATTTACCGATCGTCGATTACGGGGCTCGCCGTTTATCGCGAGTCAACTACGAGGCCGCCGTGCGCAGCGCTCGACTCGCCTTGGAAAACACAAAACTCGTCGCTCTCAACGACGTGCGCAGCGCGTATCGCGCGGCCACCTCGGCGATCGCTCAAGTGGGCTTTGCAAAACAAGAAGCTCGCCTAGGCATCGAAAGCGCTCGGATCAAGCAGCTTCAATATAGGGCGGGCGTGGCCGCACTCTCCGATGTCGTTCAAGCCCAGCAAACATCCATTTCAGCGCAAAACGATCTCATATCGGCGCGCGTGGCCTACGTCGACGCGCTGGTACGTTTGCGCACCTCCATGGGTATTTTTTCACCGACGAACGCCGTCGCCGACCTTCACTAAGGAGCACTATGAACAAGAAAGCCCGGATCATCGTCATCGTCGCGATCGCCGCGATACTCCTCGTCGGGCTCGCGCTTGCGTTCCGTCCGCATTCATCCAACTCGGTCGCCGTTAAAACAGTAACAATCGAGCCGACGACCTTCGTGGTAAAGCTTCCGGAAAACGGAACCGTGATGCACCCGCACATGGAAACGATCCCGGCCTTAGTTGGTGGAAATCTCGCAAGCCTCGATGTAAAAGCCGGCAATCGCGTACGCGCCGGTGAGGTTCTCGCTACGATCGAAAATCCGTCACTCGACGCCAACGCCGCCGGAGCTCTCGCCGATTACCAGAGCTCGGTTGCAAACGTTAGCACCGCTGCAATTCAAGAACGCAACGCCCGCGTGCAATACCAGGCCGGGGTCGACACCGCACGAAGCAACCTCGACGAGGCGCGTCGCGTTATGCAAGCCGACGAGACGCTCTATGCCGACAAGGCGATTCCGCGCAGCCAACTCGATGCCGACCGAGCGAAGGAAGAGCAGGCGAAAGTCGCGTACGATCAATCGGTCGAGCAGCTTAAACTCGGCGCGGTGACCGGTTACGGCACGAGTTCGGTGCAAGCTGCGAAAGCGCAGGCTTTGAAATCGAAGATCCTCAACGACCAGGCCCAACAACAACTCGGCTTCGAACGCATCGTCGCGCCGTTCGACGGCATCATTCAGAGCGTTGCGCCGCGCCCCACCGACGCGAACCGCACGATTCTTCCCGGAGACGCCGTCTCCGCCGGGCAAGCAATGTTTACCATCGCCGAAGGCAGCGCGTACGTCGTCCAAGCGCAAGTCGACGAACAAGACGTTCACGCCGTTAAACTCGGCATGCCGGTCAACGTAACGAGCGAAGATTTTCCCCACACTACCCTCCACGGACACATCGAGCGTATTTCGCCGATTGCCACCCGCTCCACCGATGCCGGGTCGACGGCACGCGAAGTTCTGACGACGATTGCGCTCGACGAGACGAGTCCGGTGCTGCGCGACGGAATGACCGCGAATGTCGATATTCTCACGACGAGCGTTCCGCACGCGCTCGTCGTTCCGACCGCCGCGATCGTTCACGTGAAGAAACAAACGAAGGTGTGGCTCGTACGCGACGGCAAGGCCCATGAAGTTGCAGTCGTCATCGGCCAGAGCAACGACGTACAGAGCGTCGTTCGCTCGGGGCTCACCAAAGGCGAAACAATCGTCGCTACGGCGCTGCCCACGTTACACGAAGGCATGCGCATCCTCCCGATTCCGCAGAGCAGCCCCTCGGGTACTCCGTGAGCGTTCTCGCGGCCTACATCGAAGAAGCCCTCGCATCCCTCTGGCGCAATCGCCTCCGATCGGCGCTCTCGCTCCTTGGAACGATCATTGGGATCGCGTCGACGATCGCCGTCTTGGGACTCAGCCAAGCGGGTTCGCTCGGCTTGGAGAAATCGCTCGGCAACGCCGATTCGGTTGGGTGGGTAGCATTCGTCGATCGGTCGTCGGATAATCCGCTTGCGGCAACGCTCTATTACCGCGATGTCGCTCGCTTCGTCGCTCGGAGTGACGGCGCTATCGCCTCGGCCTACGCGGGATATTTCGGTCGTCCGTTTCCGGTGAACGTCGGTGGGAAGACCCATTATCCGCAACTCCGCGGGACCGACAAAGGCGACGATGCGATGGTGATCCTCGAGGGCCGCAAGCTCGATCACAACGACGTTTTGGCTTCAGCGAACGTCGCCATGATCTCAAAAGAGGCGCGTAAAACGCTCTTCCCGCATGAAGATCCGGTTGGGCGAAGCATCTCCGTCGGCAACGCTCGCTTGCGCATCGTCGGTGTTTTCGACGCCACCGGCAGCCTACTCAGCAACGCCGTCGGCGACGCAATCTACGTCCCGTATACCACGATGCACCGCATCGCCCCGGGCCCGATCGACGGAATTATTTTTTATGCAGTACC
>DAHUYY010000270.1 GCA_027306845.1 Vulcanimicrobiota bacterium
AGCTACGTTGCCTCACAAGGCCTTGCCGAAGAGCTGATGCAGTATGACGCAATCGGCGTCGTGTACCCGAGCGTTCGCCGCAAAGGTGGAACATGCGTTGCGTGCTTTCGTCCAGCCGTCGTGAGCAATGTGCGCGAAGATCGGTGCTATCGGCTGACGTGGAGCGGTTCATCAACGCCTGTTGTTGATAGAGCGTGAGAAAGCCGCTCGTTTCCGGGCGGCCCCATGTTCATTTCGCTTACGGCGGACAGCCGCTGGTGGCCACCGACGATGACGTGAGCGTGAAGCCTTCGCGGCCTAAGTTTTGCCCGTACGTTGCGACCGAGGCGGCGTTCGCCGCAGCAACAAAATCATTTTGCCACGCCGTCGCCCCATGTGGGATACCAGGCACGGGATAGTTTCCTGGATTGGGCACATCCATGCCGCCGGAAAGATTTCCCGACGCACTTGGGCCACCGCTTATGATAAACGCTTGGTTGCAATTTGCAATTTGGTTTCCGCTCCCGTCAAGGGCCGTGGAAGAACCCGTGCCGGTGCAAATATCGCCGCTGCCTAATAGGGCTGGCGTGCAGTGCCCTGAAAATTGGACGTAAAAGAGCGTCGTGACGTTCTCAACGCTTACGTTCACGAGCCCTGTCCCTACGGCGAGTGTTGTGCTCGTTCCATCGGTCAGCGCCATCGTACAGGACCCCGCGCTTAATCCCGGCGTGACCGTGCGCATCGCCGCCGACACGCCTTGCGGAATTGCCGGAAGCCAGCCGGTTTCGGTCGCGATCGTGCCATTGCACGTATCGTTGGGGCCATAATTGCCGAACGTCTTCACGCTTTGATCCGGTTCGTAGACGATGCCGCCTACGGGCGTCGTCGTCGTACCCGGAAGCGACGCGATCGTCGCAACCGGAATGTTTTGTATTTGAGTATGGCTCGTGCAGGTCGTGGCGTCTTTCGTGACGGTTACAATGCGCTCCCATTCTTGCACGGTTCCCGAAGCCGTGCGCGTAAACGTTACCGAGCTATCAGCGTTCGTTACGGTCGTGCCGGGAAGTGGCGAGCCGCCAACCCAACTGTAACTCGTCGTTTGATCGATCTCGCTCGCGCCGCGGTCACAGTTCTGGGTCGTGGTGGAGTCCTGTGGCGGCGTCGTGCACGACCCGCCGATAACGGCGCAAGCCGGATTGTTTGGTGGCACGGGAGCGCCACTCGCAGCGTCGACGAAGCAGCCATTGGCGTCAGTTGTAATGCCTGCGCTACTCGCCGGAGTTCGCGCGAATGCCGGAATCGAACTGAGCGGCTCCGCCGTCCCGTCTTGCTTTTGTGCTGTGGCAAAGCAACCGCCGGCAGTAATCGTCGTCGAATTTGCGCCCATCGCGAGCGCGTCGGGCCATGTAACAAACGGCGAGCCTTGTACGTCGATCGGAATCGCTACGAGCGGTTCGCCGTATTGATCGCCGACAAGCATCGTGCACCCGTGCGCGCGCTGCGGCGATACAACGATTTGCGCTGCGGCGGGCACCGCGCCCGGCGATGAAGGTGTGCTCGCGGTATGCGCGCTCCAGGTGACGACCGTAGCACAATTTCCACCAACGTTGAGTTCGAGCGATTCGCTATCCCACGTCTTCGTCAACGTCACCGTCTGCGGGGGATCGGCCGGCGACTTGAACGTGAGCGAGGCTTGGTCGGGCGTGAGATCGCCCATCACTTGAACCGACGCATGCACCGGCTGGCCGTAATCGTCAACGACGGCAAGCGTACAGGTTCCCGGCCGGCCGGAGAGCGGCCACAATTCGAATGGTGCGATCGGTTCGTCGCGGTTCGTAGTTGTTTCAGGATAGGTGTAGGGCGCGTTTGGCGGCGCAGGCGCGAGCGAAGATTCGTTCGGATCCGTCGGTGGATTGTACGGCGTATTCGGTGATGCGTACGTCGTTATCGCGTCGCACGCGGTGTCGCCCTTCGCGAACCAATGCGAGTAGCCGTATTCACCCACACGAAACTTCAATGCGCCGTTGCGATCGTTCGTCCAGTGCGCGACCATCGCGGCCGGCGAAATGCGCGGCTCGTTCGGTGTTGGTGTGGGGTTTGGCGCGCCGGTTCCCGATAGCGCTACGCCGGCGCAGGGAAGTTGGCGCGTGTCGGTTACCCCTTGCGGGCTCGTAAACGTAAGGAGGATGCCGCTGCCGGGACACGGCGGCTGGGCCGGGATTGTCGCGAACGTTGCGTTTCCTGAGGCGTCGATTTGCGGATAGGCGGCTTTGCCTGTTGCGTATCCGCTGCTATCGAAGAAGATGGCGAATGGCGGCGGGCCAAGCGTGCGTTCTGCGATTGTGGCGTCGCTCGTTGCGAGGAATGTGTTCGTCGGCGTAACGGCGCTGACGGGAGTTGGTCGACCACGATAGACCCGGATGGTGAAGCC
>DAHUYY010000271.1 GCA_027306845.1 Vulcanimicrobiota bacterium
AGTGGTGGAAGAGCGGAGTCTGTAAGAGCCCGTTAATAACGAACTGCACGGCGAGTGCGGCGAGAACGATGCCGAGTACGCGCGACACGACGTGAATGCCGGTCGTTCCGATCCGGTGGAGAAAGCGCGCCGCCCCGCGCATGCAGAGCCACGTGACCGCGAGCGCCGCTGCGTAGGCAACGATCGTCGCGAAGATGCGCGCCGGCGATCCTGCAGCGAGGCTGACGAGAAGAAGGACGGTAGCGAGCGTTCCGGGGCCGGCGATCATCGGAATCGCCAGGGGGAAGACCGCCGGATTCTCGGCTGCGCTCGCCTCGCGCTCCTCGTCCTCGGTTCGGCGCGTGCCGGGCGGGCGCGCGAATAGCATGTCGATGGCGATGAGGAAGAGCAGCATGCCGCCGGCGATCGTGAAGGCGGGAAGCGTGATGCCGAGGTAGGCGAGCACCGCCGGGCCGACGAGCCCCATCGCCGCCATGACGACCGCCGCGACGAGCACCGCCTGGTCGACGATGCGGCCCCGCCGATCCTGCGGCAGATGAGCGGTCGTCGCCATGGTAAACGGAATCATCCCCAGCGGGTCGACGATGGTGAAAGCGGTGGCGAACGCCGTCGCGGTAAAATGCCAATCCATTACCGCCGAGGGATCGAGCTTCGACATGCCAAACCCTCTGCGGCGATGCCTCATCCCGCCGCTCTCTTTCTCGCCGACGGTTCGCGCTTCGAGGGCGTTGGGCTCGCAGTTACCGGAATCGCCCTCGGCGAGGCGGTCTTTTATACCGGTATGACCGGCTATGAGGAGGCGCTCACCGACCCATCCTACGCTGGCCAGCTCCTGACATTCACCTATCCGATGATCGGGAACTACGGCGTCAGTGGAAGCGCCGCTCAGTACGGACGCGCCTGCGTGGCCGGGGCGATCGTCAAGCGCATCTCCCACCATCCGTCGCATTATCTTTCGAAAGAGACGCTTCCGGCCTGGCTCGATCGGCAACGAGTTCCGACGATGGTCGATGCCGATACGCGGGCGATTACGATCGCCCTGCGCGAACACGGCACGATCTGGGCCGCGCTCGCGGTTGGTTCCGAAGCGATCGCCGATGCCGAACGACGCCTCGCCGAGTTCGTGCGCACGGCAACGACAAAGGAGTTGGTTCCCGGTGTCGCCGCTCGCAGCGCGCACGTCGAAGGTCTCCGCGGCGGCACGCGCGTGACGCTCGTCGACTGCGGCGTGAAGCGCGCGATTTTACACGATCTCGCTTCGCTCGGGGCCGAAGTGACGGTCGTTCCTTTCGATGCATCCACCGAACAAATTCTTGCCAACGACCCGGCGATGGTCTTGGTCTCACCGGGGCCGGGCGACCCAACCGATCTCGCAGCGACGATCGAAACGCTGCGGAGTTTACTGGGCCGAGTTCCGCTCTACGGAATATGTCTCGGGCATCAGTTGCTCGCACTGGCGTACGGTGCGCGCACCTATAAATTACCCTACGGGCATCGCGGCGGCAACCAACCGGTAAAAGATCTGCGACGCGATGAGGTCATCATCACCGCGCATAACCATGGGTATGCAGTCGACGCCGCATCGCTTCCCGACGAACTCGAAGCGACGATGACGAATTTGAACGACGGGACGAACGAAGGATTCGCGCATCGGCATCTGCCGATCGAAGCAGTGCAGTTTCATCCCGAGGCATCGCCGGGGCCGAGGGATGCGCGCCGGCTCTTCGCAACATGGCTGGATCGCGCCCGCTCGCTCGCGTAGCGTCTCTCCTCGCCCTCGCAGCGCTCTGCGCTTTGCTCGCCGAGCGCGGCGTGCAAGCGCAAAGCCTTCCGCGGTTGATCGTCGAGCGATTTACATTCTCGGCGCAACCCGCTTCGCCGAGCATCGGCCGCGCCTTTCGTTTGAGGATCGAGCTGGTCGTTCGCGGATACGTGCGCCGCATCGACAACGTTACGCTGCCGATCCTCTCGCAGCTGGCGTTGCGCGGCGACGAGCGGACGGTGACCCACCTTCGCGGAGCAACGATCTATCGCGAGACGCTGACGGTGCGAGCGAATCGCACCGGGAATATCGATCTCGCGCCGGCGACGCTCGATGCCGTCGATGCGCGAACCGGGCAGGCGGAGCAATATTCGAGCAACCCGCTACGCATCGTCGTACGCGGAGGGAGGCTGCAGCCCTTTGCGACCGCCGAAAGTGCGGTGGGAAGACTCGTCCCCGTTCTCGCGCGGATCGCCTTCATCGCGGCCGGCGCGCTGGCGATCTTGTTCGCGCTCGCGCTGCTGGCGGCGTTTTTGCTGCTTCGTCGCCGTCGCCCGCAAGAGAGCGCTCCGTTACCCGCACCGCTTCGGGCCGAGCCCGAGCCGATCGAAGAGAGGACGCGCAACGAGCGTTTGCGCGATG
>DAHUYY010000272.1 GCA_027306845.1 Vulcanimicrobiota bacterium
CGAGCGAGCGGCAAGGAGTATGCACTCTTGCTCGACGACGATGCAATTCCCGAACCCGGGGCACTCGCGCGTTTGCTCGCAACGCTCCGCGCAGAGCCCGCGGTCGATGTGCTCGCCGCCTTTGCTTGCGATCGTCGGCCGTTCTGTTCGCCGAATGCCTTTCGGCTGCACGGCGACGCCTACGTCGCGCTCGTCGAGCGCGATACGCCGACACCATTCGCCCTCCCCGATTGGGCGCCGCGCTATTCGATCGGCGAGATCGTTCCCGTCGATGCCTGCGCCTTTCATTGCGTGCTCCTGCGCACGACGCTGCTCGAACGGCTCGGCGAACATCCGTTCTCGCTGCCGGAGGGCGCAAAATATGGTGAGGATTTCCAGTTCTGTCGCCGTGCGAAGAGCGCCGGCGCTCGCATCGCCGTCGACACCGGCGCGCGGGTCGCGCACATCGAGACCGAGAGCGGGCTCGCCTTCGTGCCCTACAAACCGCCGGGACGCGTCGTCGAACGACGCTTCGTCGCCATTCCCGATAACCGAAGCGCCGCCGAGATCGCTGCCCCGTGGCGCGGCCACGATATTCGCGCCGGTCGCACCTACGGAGCGGCTCTCGACGCGATCTTTCATGCCGCACGCGACCGCGAAGGTCCACCTAACCGGCGGTAGGGTCGTGCCTTAAAAGGGCGAACGCATTCTTGCCCGGGGAGGACGTTCCGATGCGCTCTGCGTTCGTAGTACTGTTTTTTACCGCGACGATCGCCCTCGCCGCATGCGGCGGCGGAGGCGGAAGCGGCTCGATCCCGTCGACGAGCAACCCGACGGCCGGGAGCACGGGGCCGAGCGCCGCGATGACCTTCCACTTTCCCGCGCCCGCGACGGCGAGCGCCGCTCGCACGCCGCGCTACCTTTCGCCGAACACCACCTCGGTGACGATCACGATCACCGCCGTCAACGGCGTGCCGCCAAGCCCGGCGATCCCACCGACGACGATCGCCGTCGCGCCGGGACAAGGCAGTTGCACCGCCGTCGTCAACGGCGGCTTTAGCTGCACCGCCACCGTCGGCGCCGTCGCCGGCAACGACACCTTCCTCATCCAAGCCTACGACAGCAGCGGTGCACTGCTCTCCACCGGCATTCTCACGGTCGCGGTGAACCCAACCGGCACGACCACCGTCACAACGCCGCTCGTTCTCGGCGGCGTGACCACGGCGGCGAGCGTCGCGACTCCCTCGTCCGGCGTCCAGGCCGACGGCTCGGCATTTAATGCGGCGCAGAGCACCTGGGTGCCGCCGGTCGATGGGACGGCGCGCACGCTCACGCTATCGATCTCTGCAAAAGATGCCTCCGGAAACACGATCGTAGGGCCGCTTTCGTCGCCGATTTCCATCGCGCTCACCGACCCCAGCAGCGGCACGCTCTCCTATGCCGCAAGTCCGAGCACCAACGTCAGCGCTTCGACCGTGACGGCCGTTCCTACCACCATCACGTTGCACTATAGCGGCGCGTTGTTTTATGGAACCGGCTCGCCTACTTCGGGAACGCTGAAAATCGGCAGCGGAAGTAGCGCGACGACGATTGCTATCGATCCGCTGCAGGTGTCGACCTCGATAACGCTCGCGACTGCGACGGTCGGGATACCCTTTACGGTCACCGCCACCGAAGCGGGCGTCTCCGGTGCGACCTTCACCGCGACCGCGGCATCGAGCGGCGGCACCCTGCAGGCCGCCTGCGCGCCGAGCCCGCCGCCGGCTTCGGGGGCAACGAATCTCACCTGCAACGCCACCTCGGGAAGCGTCACCTTCGATGTAGGTCCGACCGGCCTGGGCACCGGGGGATCGCTCGCGATCTCCGATGCAAACGGCGTTAGCGTCAAGCAGCCGTTCGACGTCACGCCGCAGACCGGCGGCGGCATCAACGTTCCACCGCACACCGTCGCCGAATACACGGTTTTCTCGCCGCCACCCGCTCCTGCTATCTCGCCGAACATCAACATGTTGCTCGGGTTGAGCGCCAGCGTCCCGAATGGCGGCCTGAATGGCCCGTATATTTATTTTACCGAGACTAACTTTGGAAAGATCGGCGTGTTTTCACCGTATAGCTGCAGTCCCGGGACGGCCACGAGCTGTGCGATCCAATCGTTACCCATTACGACCTCTCCTCCGTTACCGTCGGATCCGTTTTATATCGCCGCGATCAACGGCGCTCTTTTCTTCGACGACGACAGTACAAACGGTGTTTACAGCGCAACGTGCTCGGGGACGGCATGTGCTGCGACCCAGGTCGGCCCGGCCCTCAGCGCCCCCGGCCCCTTCGTCAACAGCGCATCGGGGCTCGTCAATTTCGAGATCGGAGGCACGCCCGAAATTTATCAACCGATCGCCGCTAGTTGGTCGAGTGT